>NZ_MUFR01000008.1:0-93334 GCF_001996185.1 Salinivibrio costicola subsp. alcaliphilus | reverse complement strand
ACCTTGCTGATGCGAATGCGCCAACGTCATACAAGTCAGTGGCGCGACAATGGCGCGCATCATACCACTTAACGGTATCGATGAGAAAAGCTGGGGTGTGCTACTAAATAATAACTACTTATCTTTCTTGCTCGGGCTCAACTGCTTATCACACCATTTTTCAATAGAGGGTGCGTATAAGGTGAACAGGCCAATGATCATGGCGATGGCGCAGATTACATAGATAGCTGTCATTACACCCCTCCTTATTGGTTAACTTTAGTATACACCTTGTTTAGCCTTTCCTCGGCCTCAAGTGCCGAGGATGGCCGTATTTTTAGGTTAGGTTGATGAAGATGGTTTGGTATCTGTATCAAACTGCTTGATCAGGACTGAGGTATCACTTCGACCGTATCCGCGTTGTTGCAGCTGCCTGTACTGTTGATCTACTTGCTCGGTTAAGGGAAGGTTCACGCCTAATTTGGCGGCTTCTTCTAAACAAAAGCCAAGATCTTTACGCATCCAATCAATCGCAAAACCAAAATCAAACTGATCCTGTGCCATGGTCGATGCGCGATTGTCCATTTGCCAGGAGCCCGCGGCACCGTGCTTAATGGCATTGATCATTTTTTCGATATCGAGATCAGCGGATTGCGCGAAGGTGAGTGCCTCGGATAAGCCTTGTAAGACGCCGGCAATACATATTTGGTTGGCCATTTTACAGCGCTGGCCGCTACCATTTGGCCCAATATGCTCAATCGCACTGGCGTAAACAGTCATCACAGGTTCAGCATGACGAAATACAGCAGGATCGCCACCCGCCATAATAGTAAGTTTGCCGTTTTCGGCGCCCGCTTGACCTCCGGAGACAGGCGCATCCAAAAAGTGAATACCTTGTCGGTTACACACGTCGGCAAGTTCAGTCGCCAGCTCTGCAGAGGTGGTAGTGTGATCCACCAAGGTACTGCCTTTTTTCATATTGGCCAGCACACCAATGTCGCCATAGACCACACTGCGTACGTCATCATCGTTACCTACGCACATAAAGACAATGTCAGCGTCAGTGACTGCCTCAGCAGGGGTACATCCACTCTGTCCTTGATAGGTTGTACACCAGCTTTCGGCCTTGCCGGGGGTTCGGTTGTAAACCCGGGTTGGGTAGCCGTTACGTTGCAGGTGGCCGGCCATCGAAAATCCCATCACGCCGAGGCCAATAAAAGCCACTTTGGTCTTGTTCACTTGCATATCGTCACGCTTCCCTGTTGTGGATTAGGTAGTAATCTATCAAAAACTTAACCTTTCTTGTATATGTCAATGTTAAGCTTGTATCATCTTCTTTTGTGTTGTGGCACGGATTATTATGACAGCACGACAACCATTCTCATTAACCATCGCGCATATTAACGATACGCACTCACACTTTGAGTCTACGCCTGTCTCGCTCAGCTTAGATAGCGAAGACACACGGGTATATGCCAATTGCGGTGGATTCGCACGCATTGCATCGGCGGTGAAGCACTTTCGTCATCAGGCTGAACAAAATCAGCACGGCTTTCTGTTTCTGCACGCCGGTGATTGCTTCCAGGGCACGCTGTATTATTCCTTGTTTAAAGGAAAAGCAAATGCCGACATGCTTAATCGCCTTGGGATCGACGCGATGGCCATCGGTAATCATGAACTGGATCAAGGCAATGGGCCCGTTGCCGATTTTCTCGATGATATTAAGTTTCCTTTACTTGCCGGTAATTGGCATGTGGATGATGAAGCAAAAGACAAGCAAAAACGGGTAAGCGATAAGCCTAGCTTGATGCCATACCTGCCAGAGCACGCACGTGCGAGCACCCTGATCAAAACCTACGCGGGCCATCAGGTTGGTCTGTTTAGCTTGGCGGTTGAGCAAATGGCGGCACTGGCACATCCCGATCACGATACGCCGTTTTTGCCTGCCACCCAGATAGCTAAAAATACGGTGGCGTATTTGCGTGCTCAAGGGGTCAACACCATTATTTTGTTAAGCCACCTTGGTTATGACAAAGACAAGGCACTCGCAGCAGCAGTCAAAGGCATTGATGTGATTGTGGGAGGGCACACACATGTCTTACAAGGCGATTTTCAAAATATTGGTCTCGAGGCCCAAGATCCATACGGGTATCAAGTTAATGATACTTGGATTGTGCAAGCCGGGTGCCATGCGCAATCTATTGGCCGTTTTACGTTATCCATCGATGAAAAAGGTCGGCCAACAGCCTTTAATGGTCAAAATTACGTGCTGCTTGGACGCAGTTTGGCGATGGATGCGTCGCGCGAGCAGCAATTAACCGACACCTCTTATCAAGCGGCGCGCGACTATCTGAATAGTCAGTCGAATGTACTCATTTTGCCGAGTGATTTAGATCTAAAACACCACTTGCAACAGACGTATCGTCCACAAGTGGCACAATTAGAGCGTGATATTGTCACGCATGTGCCCGAGCGTTTACGCCATGTTCGCGTCCCTGACGGCGAAGGTAGTAGCGACGTGGCCCCTTTGGTCACCGAGAGTTTTCTTTGGGCGGCGCGTGAGCAAGGGATTGATGCGGAGTTTGCGATACATAATGCGGGAGGGGTTCGAGTTGGATTGAACGCTGGCCCGCTTTCTGCTGCATTAATTGCCGGTACACTGCTGCCGTTTGCGATCGACGTGATCGCGTATCGAGTGACAGGTGAACAAATCCGCAACGCGTTAGAAGGGGCAATCAACAACGCGACCAACAATGGCGTTGCTGGCCTTGGGACCGGCAGTTTCCCGTATTGTGCCGCTATCCGTTATCGTTATGAAGCGTGGCGCCCGATGGGGCAGCGCATCACCCAATTAGAAATCAAACGGGGTGAGCATTGGGTGGCGATGGACGATGAGCACCGATATACCGGTGTGTCCTCATCTTATACGGCACAAGGTAAAGAGGGCTATGACGCACTGCAGACAGGTCGCCGTCGCTCAATTGGTTTATCAATGGCGGAGTGTTTTATTCGGTATGCACGGCAGCAAAACGCACTCGCGCTCCCGAGCCAGCCTTTAGTGTGTTATTTGAGTACACCCGATCAGACTCAAACCTGTTGGGGTCAATAACTTGGCCCATCCTTTGCTTATTCATCGATAGGTTGCACGTTCGGCATAACGTTGCCGTTAGATTAAGTTTGGATCGTTATTGTCGATAACAGTAATAGGTAACCTGAATGTAGCCATACTATCGAAAGGTGAAGGTGATGGAAAAACGTGATTGGTTTGATGTGGGGTTGATTAGCTTTTGGCTGATAGCTTGGGCATCTTTGGTTTATTTTGTACCGGTTGTATAAACCAACCGCGCTAGGGTACCTGCGTGTCAGCGCGATGCGCGTGACGCATGGCCCAGCGAACCAAAAGTGGCTGTAGGTAAATGGGTAACTGAATGGCACCGATTAAGGGTAAAAATACCGGGCCAAGTGCGACGCCGGCAACAGTATAGGTCAGTAATACATTGCGATTTACGGCGGTCACCGCAGCGATCATACTGGCTGCTTGTCCTTGTCGCCGGTATAAACCGAAGGCAATGGTAAAAAAAAGCATGCAAATTGCGACTGAAATTGCTAACAGTTCTAGGGCATACGCTTGATCGTTTTGCCAGGTTTCTCCAAATGGCCCCACCAGTCCCAAAGGAAAGCTAAACACCAGCACAATAGTAAACTGTGCGAGCTTGCCGTGAATGCGTTTGAGTTTTTCGGGCTTGACCAGCGCGTGAAAAATCGCAGCGAACGCCATGGGGCCGAAAATAAATACCACTAATCGAATCACGTAGCTTTGTAAATCCAGTGAAAAAGCATCACCACTGAATATTGTTAAATTGACGAATAAGACAACTGGCATCAGCAACGTTGAGGCGATGGTGTAGGCCATGGCGATCAGCGCGTCCATGCCTAACGAACGGATAATGGCGGGTGTGGCAAACAAGGAGCCGGTTGCGCAGATCCCACTAATCGCGAGTAATAACCCTGTCGATGCGCCCAATAACCAAGCGATCGAACAGGTTATCAGCGTTAATACCACCGCATGAATAAATGCATATACCCACACTTGCCACTGGCCCAGTGCTTTTACCAGTAAACCTTGGTGGATGCCAAGCAGTGTAAATAGCATCAGCGCAAACAAAACATAGGGAAGAAAAGGAAACAACGCTAGCGATACCGCTGGAAATGCAAAGCCAATCAGCGCAGCAATAAAAAGAAAGATCGCAGAGTGTCGGGCTAGAAACGCAAGCATGGTCAACACCTTAGTGACATGTGTAACATTGATGTTATCAGGTTTTAATCGATAATCGAGCGATAAATCGCCATTTTTAATAAGTAAGACACGGCCATGTGCAAGTGACAAGGTATCGCATGGGTGTGGAGACGGCTTTCAAACAAAATAAATATAATGACAGCTCAGGGGAACGTAAAAGCAAATAGGCGCTTTTTTAACCGTAAGTTAACATGATTTTCTGATTAGCGATTGCTTGCTTTTCGGATTATAAAAACTAATCCTATGCTTTAATTTTCATCAATTTATCATTGTGGGTTAGCCGCCTATACTACGCGCCGAGTGATTCAGAAAATAAAGCGAGGATCGTATGACGACTGCAACGGTTAATATGACACGTTCACGTCGATCTTACGCGGTAACTATCAAAGGACTGATCGCTCATGCCATGGATGTGTTGTTTACCCGCAGCACGCAAGCACCTGCTTATGATGCAAGCCGTTTACCGGCGCATTTGCAGCGTGATATCGGCATAAACCGATAAGACGACAAAAACGTAGACAGAACGCGAAACGCCACATCATCGAGATGTGGCGTTTTTTTATTTGTGGTTTAATCACCCTTGGCATTAACCAATCATATATTGCCTGATTTGTCCGAGCCGAAAGATAAAAAGGAGTAAAGAAAGATGGGATGGTTTTCCGCACTTTTTTCTGGTGGTCAATCGAAACAAGCTAAAGCGACTGTGACCCCAACAGATTACAAAGGCTATTTGATTTACCCCGAAGCGACCGCAGAAAGCGGCCAGTACCGTGTATGCGGGCGTATTTGCAAAGAAATCGATGAACAGGTGATGACCCATCACTTTATCCGTTCTGATCTATTGGGAAATCAAGACGATGCAAATAGCTTGATGATCACAAAGGCCAAAATGATGATTGACCAGAATGGCGACAAGATTTTTGCGCGTGGCGGTTAGGCGATGCTGAGTGATACCAAAATTAATGCATAACTATGAACAATAAAAACAGATAAAGTGTCGATTGGATCACATTTATACCCTAATGGCGATCCTCGCCCTGTGGTGATTAAGGAATAAACTCGTTAAGTTAAGGCTGTTGCGTTGCTAAGCACAAATTACTGACCCCCGCAACTGAGTGAACAATGGGTAAAACCGTTTTCAATACGAATTTAGTCAGTGAATGTCTCTCAGGTGGTACTCACCTGTGACGATTAAAAAATTTTTTATAAGCCAACATTCAGGGAATAGCTATGCAGATTGGTGTTCCAAAAGAGAGGCTCGTTAATGAAACGAGGGTAGCTGCGACGCCAAAGTCGGTGGAACAGCTTATCAAACTCGGTTTTGACGTAGTGGTAGAAAAGGGAGCGGGCGAAAAAGCAAGCTTCGAAGATACTGCGTACGAACTTGCCGGGGCGACCATTGTTGATACGGATGCCGTTTGGCAGTCTGAGGTCATATTTAAAGTCAACGCACCGGGTGTGATTGAACAAACCGGTCAAGATGAAGTGGAACGACTACAAGCAGGCACCACGCTTGTCAGCTTTATCTGGCCTGCCCAAAACGAAGAGCTGCTTGAGCGATTATCGGCGCGCAATGTTAATGTGATGGCGATGGATGCCGTGCCGCGGATTTCTCGTGCACAATCTTTAGACGCGCTGAGCTCGATGGCAAACATTGCGGGCTATCGCGCTATTGTCGAAGCGGCCCACGAATTTGGCCGTTTCTTTACCGGGCAAATCACCGCGGCCGGTAAAGTACCGCCTGCCAAGGTATTTGTTGCCGGTGCAGGGGTGGCAGGTCTGGCTGCGATTGGTGCTGCCGGGAGCCTAGGTGCCATTGTTCGTGCCTTTGATGTTCGCCCAGAGGTGAAAGAACAAGTTGAAAGCATGGGCGCTGACTTTCTTGAAGTGGATTTCAAACAAGACAGTGCAGGCAGCAGTGATGGCTATGCCAAAGAGATGTCGGATGAATTCAATCAGGCTGCGCAAAAGCTCTATGCGCAACAAGCAGAAGATGTCGATATTATCGTCACCACGGCGCTGATCCCTGGTAAACCTGCGCCAACGCTGATTACTAAAGAGATGGTAGACAGCATGAAATCCGGGAGTGTGATTGTTGATTTGGCAGCCGCCAATGGTGGCAACTGCGAGTACACCGAAAAAGACCAAGTCATCACCACGCCAAATGGGGTCAAAGTGATTGGCTACACCGATATGGTAGGGCGCTTGCCGACTCAGTCATCACAACTGTATGCCACTAACTTGGTTAACCTCACCAAACTGCTTTGCAAAGAAAAAGACGGCAATATCACCATTGATTTTGACGATGTAGTCTTACGTGGCGTCACCGTTATTAAAGAAGGCGAAGTGACGTGGCCTGCACCGCCGATTCAAGTGTCGGCACAACCGAAAGCGGAACCTAAACCCGAACCTGCACCGAAAGCAGAGGCGAAAAAAACGTCACGGGCAACCAAGTATGGCTTAATGGCCGCCGGGTTGGGGGCGTTTGGCTGGGTAGCCAACTACGCCCCAAGTGAGTTCCTTTCTCATTTGACCGTGTTTGTGCTTGCCTGTGTTGTGGGCTACTACGTGGTCTGGAATGTAACCCATGCGCTACATACGCCACTGATGTCCGTCACCAATGCGATTTCAGGCATCATTATCGTCGGGGCGCTATTGCAAGTAGGACAAGGGATCGGTTTTGTTACCTTCCTCTCCTTCATTGCCGTGTTGATCGCCAGTATCAATATTTTTGGCGGCTTTACTGTTACAAAGCGCATGCTTGAAATGTTCCGTAAAGGGTAAGGAGAAAGAATGTCTGAAGGATTGGTACAAGCTGCGTATATTGTTGCCGCACTCTGTTTCATTCTGAGTTTGGCTGGGCTCTCAAAGCAAGAGTCTGCGCGTGCCGGTAACTACTACGGGATTACCGGGATGGCCATCGCGCTGGTGGCGACGATTTGGGGTCCCGATGTTCAAGGCGTTGGTTGGATTATACTCGCGATGATCATTGGTGGCGCGATTGGTATTTACTACGCCAAACGGGTTGAGATGACCGAAATGCCGGAGCTGGTGGCGATGCTGCACAGTTTTGTCGGCCTGGCGGCGGTATTAGTCGGTTTTAACACCTATATTGATCATCCACCGCTGACTGGTGCGATGCTTAATATTCATTTAGTTGAGATCTTCTTAGGCGTGTTTATCGGTGCAGTGACTTTCACCGGGTCGATTGTCGCCTTTGGTAAACTGCGTGGCGTGATCTCGTCGAAAGCGCTGGCGTTACCGCATCGTCATAAGCTTAACCTTGCCGCCGTCGTGGTTTCCTTTTTGCTGTTGATCAACTTCGTCAATGCCGAAGGCTCCACGTTCGCACTCATTGTAGTGACGCTCATCGCGCTAGCCTTTGGTTATCACCTTGTCGCTTCGATTGGCGGCGCAGACATGCCGGTTGTGGTGTCTATGCTGAACTCGTATTCCGGTTGGGCAGCGGCAGCGGCAGGCTTTATGCTGGCGAACGATCTATTGATCGTCACGGGGGCATTGGTTGGCTCATCGGGTGCCATTTTGTCTTACATCATGTGTAAGGCCATGAACCGCTCATTCATTAGTGTGATTGCTGGTGGCTTTGGTTCAGATGGCACCGCGTCATCGGGTGATGAAGAGATCGGTGAATACCGCGAGAGTACCGCTGAAGAAGTCGCAGAAATGCTAAAAGACTCCAACAGTGTTGTGATCGCACCCGGCTATGGTATGGCCGTTGCGCAAGCGCAATATCCTGTTTACGAAGTAACAGAAAAACTGCGTAATATGGGCATTGACGTGCGATTCGCGATTCATCCCGTTGCAGGGCGTTTGCCTGGGCATATGAATGTGTTGCTCGCAGAAGCGAAAGTCCCCTATGACATCGTATTAGAGATGGATGAAATTAATGATGATTTCCCAGATACGGATACGGTACTGGTGATCGGAGCCAATGATACGGTTAACCCCGCCGCAATGGATGACCCGTCTAGTCCCATTGCGGGGATGCCCGTACTTGAAGTCTGGAATGCTAAAAATGTGGTGGTCTTTAAACGCTCAATGAATACCGGCTATGCTGGGGTGCAAAACCCATTGTTCTTTAAAGACAATAGCACCATGCTCTTTGGCGATGCGAAACAAAGTGTCGAGGCTATTTCTAAAGCGCTATAGTTAAATTCAAAGGCGCGATAGTTGAACTTTAGGACGCTCTTATTTTAAAGAGCCCGTTTTTCAAAAGAGTCAGTGATTCAGCTGGCTCTTTTTTTATGCACGATCGCCGGCGCAGGACGAGAGTAAAAGCTATCTTGCGTAAAAGCCACCTTGCGTAATAGCCACCTTGCGTAATAGCTATCTTGCATCCTGACAGTCTGAACTTACAATGCACTGACATTATTTATAGGTTTGGTGGTAAGCTGTCACTATGCGAATTCTGCTGCTAATTATTTTTACGTTGACAGCTTGGCCAGCGATGGCGGCGAGTACATTTTCAGAGCAAATGACTGCGTTCCGGGCTCAGTTACTGTTGGCGGATCCTGTTGCTCGTTATAACCTCATCGGTATTAACCGTGCTTTTCCACGTGTGTTGCTCAGTCCAGATAGCCTATTGCCACAGACGGCGCGCTACCCACTAAAAGATATTCGCCGGCTGTATCAGGCTGCGCAAAAGTGTCAAGGACCTTGGCCAGTGAATCCGCAAGTGACAGAGCCTTTGGTGTTTACTCGTGCCATGTGTAATAACACCCAGCTTCCGGTTGCTTGGTTTTCTCGCTCTGGGTTTATTCATCCAGGTGGCGGGAGCTATGCGGCCAAATACGCGGAGAAATATCCGGCGCGACGCAGCGAGCTTGTGCGCTTTTTTCATATCCAAGAGCGACCCAAAGCCGAACCTGACAGTTTACTCGGTCGACTGCAAAGAATGGATTCATCAGCCGTCGAGGCATTGAATAGCGGCGCTAAAACCTTGGTCAGTCAAAATGAAATGTGGATCCGTGTGGGCAGCTATTACCATTTGTATGCCGCGCAGCAATGGCAACCTCTTGTTGCTGAATTTGATTTACACCTTACGCCTCGGGGGGAGCAAGATTTTTGTTTGGCCCGTGTGGGGAACATTTGTTGGAATGAAGAAAAAGCGCCTAGCTATTGGCCTTATCTTGTCGGCGCGCTGATTATCATCAACCTGGTTGCCCTCGGTGGTTGGGGATTTAACCGATGGACGGTACAGCGTCGGTTGATGCAAGAGCGTATGCTGGTATTACAAATATTGACGCACGAGTTACGTACCCCCATTGCCAGCTTGTCGATGACGGTTGAGGGGTTTCGGCGTAAATTCGATACGTTACCAGAGCCCTTTTATGATGAGTTTCGTCGTTTGTGTGAAGATTCAAGGCGTCTAAAACAGCTGGCGGAAGCGAGTAAGGATTACTTGCAGTCGAATCAAAAGCCATTGGGCAAAGAAACGATTCCGTCTATCGAAGAATGGTTAGGATACATTTGTGAAGAACATCAAGTGACGCTTCAGGTAAGTCAAGATGGCGCGGTGCGGGCCAATGTCTATTGGTTGACGACATCATTGAACAATTTGATTGCCAATGCGGTCAAATATGGTGTCGCCCCGGTTGAAGTGCATGCAAAGGTATCAGCGGATCGTTTCACCATTGCAATATGCGACCAAGGCGATCTGACCGCCAAGGATTGGAAGCACATACGTAAACCCTTTGTCAGCCAAAGCGGTCTTGGGCTCGGGCTGACGATCGTAGAATCGATGATTGAGAGAATGGGGGGCAAGTTAATCCTTTCTGGTCCACCCACCACATTTACTTTGGAGATTCATTGTGACGCAACCGACGTTACTTCTGGTTGAAGATGATGCCAATCTAGCAGACGGCTTATTGGCAAGTTTGGAGCAAGCGGGCTACCAGTGTTTATATGCTGATAGTGCGGCGAAAGTTGCTGAGTTATGGCGTGATGCGGATCTTGTCATCTTGGACCGCCAACTGCCTGAAGGCGACTCAATCGAATGGCTCGCGGATTGGAATAAACTCAAAACCGTGCCAGTGATCTTGTTGACAGCCATGGTGTCCGTGCGTGATCGCGTTGGCGGGTTAGACTCGGGCGCTACCGATTATATCACTAAACCCTTTGCCGAAGCAGAGCTGCTCGCGCGCGTGCGTGTCCATCTTCGTCACCCTGTCGGAGAAGCGGAAATATCGAGTGACGATCTCGTGATCAATGAGGTGAGAATCGATACCGCGAGTCGTGCAGTCTTTTGTGGTGACCAAGAGATGACATTGACACGTACCGAGTTTGACTTGTTGCATTTCCTCGCCAAAAACGCAGGGCGTGTATTTACGCGTGATGAATTGCTCGATCAAGTGTGGGGGTATAACCATTATCCTACCACGCGTACGGTTGACACCCATATATTACAACTACGCCAGAAGCTGCCCTCGGTGAATATCGAGACGCTACGTGGCGTCGGCTATCGCATGAAGGCATGATGAAAAAGCGCGCTCTCTTTGGACTATTAGCAACTATGCTGGGTGCTGGTGGCGCGCAGGCCGCGTGGTTTAACGGCAATGACGCGTTAACCAGTGCCCATCAGCGCCTATTAAATGGAAAAACCGCAGCCAGTGTAGAGGCCATGATTGAAGCCTGGCAGCAACCCAATCTTTCTGCTGCCAAGCAGGATCATCTCGCTCAGCTGCTTGCGCTCGCGATCACGGAGGACTGTGGGCGCAGTTTAAGCCAAAAGACATTGCCTGATTGGTTGAGCAATATATCTGTGCGTCGCGAAACGGTCCAAACCACGAGTCGGGTGTATTATCGGCTCCAAGTGTCAGGGGAGTCGCAAACGGGGGTGAATGCACTCACGTTAAAAAAATGGCCGGATAAAACGGTGATGCATGGTGAGTTCTCTCCGGCGCAGCAACACGGTTGGCGTTTGATCAAAGATGGCCTTTCCGATCCTATTTCCCAAGGTCTTTATCAACTCACAGCAGAGTCAGTATCAGGCCATACGTGGTCGAGTTGGTTGCTTCTGACCCAGCCTCAGCCACGTCAAACATTGAGCTGGAAAGATACCCGAAGCTGGCACATTGCTCCTTTTGATGATTTTAACTCAACCTGTCAACGGCCCTTTCTGAGCCTTAACCTGTATCCGCACAATCAACCGGATGGTGCCCCGATCTGGTCTGCTGAAAAGCATAAGCGGCTTCCTACTCAGCTGCCAATGTTAGATGTGCCTAATGGTCAATACTGGTTTAGTGTTGCCCTGATTGAACGGCGCTGGCAGGGCGCGCTGTCAATTGAAGAAGTTCAGCGTATCGGCCGGGCGATTGATTTACCGGATTTGGATCCTGACGCTTTAAATAGGATAGCGCCGAGCCGCTCGGACAAACAAAGTGACGAATAAATAGACATTTGCGTTATGGTCAATTTGATAAAGTTCACACCTTTTTAGTGAGTTCGGTCCAATTTTTCACTTTTACCTCTATGCTTGCCTTTTAAATAGCAAATCAAAACATAGGGGTAACGCAATGACCTTTAAAACAAAAGCGCTTGTGGTGGCACTGGCCGCATGCTCAACCAGTGCGTTGGCGGCGACTAACCCAACCGATGCCCGTGCCAATGCCATGGGTGGGGTAGGCGTGGCATCGGGGGATTATCTTTCCGCAGGCTTTCATAACCCAGCTTTGGCTGCACTTGATCCCGATAGCGCGTTTGGGGTGCTTATCCCGTATATTGGTGCCGAAGCGCGAGATCCCGATGAGCTTATTGACGGCCTCGATGATGTCGCCGATGCGTTTGACCAACAAGATGCAACAAAAATTGAATCTTCACTGAGAGCGGTGCAAGGCGATAAAGCCTACGTCAATGCCGGTGTTGGTGCTGCGGTGGGGATTCCCACAGGCTCTATCTCGGCGACACTCTATACATCTGGGTTAATTGAGGGAGCAGTCTTAACAGATATTGACCCCAATGACTTTGGCTTAACATCCAACCCAAACTCAAATGCAACTATCCTCGCCGCCGGTATCGGTGAATTAGGGGTCGCACTGGCAACCAACCTTGATATTGCCGGCCAGCGCGTCGCGGTGGGGGTAACGCCTAAACTGCAACGGATCACTACCTATAACTATGGCGTCTCGGTTGATGCTTATGATAGCGATGACTGGGATGACAGCCGCTACCGCGAAGAAGAAAATGCTTTCAATCTTGATTTGGGCGCCGTGTGGCAATCGGGCCCTTACCGGGTCGGCCTTGCTGGTAAGAATTTGGTTAGCCAAGATGTCGATACCGTAACCATTAAAAGAACGGGTAACCGTTTCACTTATGAGCTTGAGCCGCAATTTACCCTGGGCTCGGCGTTTGTGTCTGATTTTGTGACCGTTGCTGCCGATTTAGATCTCAACAAGAAAAGCGGCTTTAAAGGGACGCTTAATGTGGATGATGACACCCAGTTTTTCCGAGTCGGGGCAGAGTTTGACGCCTTTGGCCATGCGCAACTACGCACCGGCTATCGTGCGGATCTAGAGGACAATGTCGATAATGCCTTTACCCTCGGTCTTGGTTTATCCCCCTTTGGTGTCGCCAATCTTGATATCGCCGCGAGTATCATCGATAGCAACAGCTATGGTGGTTCCGCTCAGCTGGCCTTTACGTTTTAAATCAGTTACTGCATGACAAATGATTGGGCAGGCCCTAAAATGGCCTGCCTTTTTTAATCATCACTTACCAATCATTGATCATCAAGAGAGTAACCGAATGTTTGACGGCGTTACGCTAAACCACGAGCAACAACAAGAAGCGGCAGAGCGCATTCACGCGCTGATGGCAAAAGGCATGAGCAGCGGTGAGGCGATTATGCAGGTTGCCAATGAAATACGTTCGCAAGCAGCGCAAGCGGCTCAAGCCTCTTCGTCTGAAGAGTGAGACACACTGCAAACATATTGTGTTTTTATTTACAATTCCAACAATCCCTGATTAATTTAAAGTAGGTCAGTAAAGGAGTGTTGGATGGGTAGTCGGCTGGAACAAGCGCGAGAGTGGGCGAGGGTAAGACATGCCCTCCAGCGGTATGGCGCTCAGCCCTATCGTTGTCACCTGGATCATGTCGAGCGGATTGCCACGCCTTTTGGTGAACAAGCACGTATTGTGGCGCAACTGCACGATATTTTGGAAGACACCGCGACGCGTGTGGATGAGATCTCTGCGCTTTTCGGCCCCACGGTAGCCCGCGCTGTGATGCTGGTGACCGATCCGCGCCGACCCAATCGCGAAGAGCGAAAACGCGCGTTAAACCAGCGTTTGATTGTGCTTGATGTCACGGATGAGGCGGCTTGGCTTGCCTTGGTGGTAAAAACCTGTGATCGACTCGCGAACGTCATTGCCAGTAGTGAACACAGCCCAAAACGGTTTGAGCAATATCAACGCGAACACGGCGGCTTTCGCGTTGCTGTATATCGCCCCGGTTTGTGTGACAACTTATGGCAAGAGCTAGATGGCTTGATTGATGCCGGCCAACACGCAGACCGACATCCTGATCATCAGCTCCACGCGTCGATCTCTTAACCGCTGTTTTCGACGACGCTGTTAATGCTTAGTCGTTAGTTATCTAAGTCATACACAGTCGGGACGGGCTGTCGTTTGTGCTGCGTTGCCTGGTACACCTTAATAATCTTCTCTTTCACCGCATTATCGACTGGCTTACCTTCAAGAAAATCATCAATTTGCTCATACGTGAGTTGTAATGCGTCTTCGTCGGCTTTTTGTGGCGATAAGTCTTCCAAATCCGCGGTAGGGACTTTATGAACTAACACATCCGGCGCCTCTAAGTGGGCGGCAAGTTGACGCACTTGGCGTTTATTGAGACCAAATAAAGGGGCAAGATCGCAGGCGCCATCGCCGAATTTGGTATAAAAGCCGGTGATGTTCTCTGCTGAGTGATCGGTGCCGAGGACCAAACCTTGGGTTAAACCGGCAATTTCATACTGTGCAACCATTCGGGCGCGTGCTTTAACATTGCCTTTGGCAAAATCAATCCGCCCTTCGTTTGCTGGCAATAGGCCGACTTCCGACACTGCATCGAGTACCGATTGATGTGTACCGTCGACACCGGGTTTCACATTGACGGTCACGATTTTACTTGGTTGGATAAATGATAGCGCGAGTTGGGCTTCATCCTCATCTTTTTGCTCACCGTAGGGTAAGCGTACCGCGATAAACTGATATTGCTCGGTGCCTGCGGCTTGATTAAGTTCGTCAACGGCTAATTGTGCCAGTTTTCCACATGTTGAAGAATCGACGCCTCCACTAATGCCTAATACAAGACTCCGGGTCCCTGAACGTTGTAGCATGGCTTTGATAAACGCAATGCGACGGCGTACTTCGAGTGCTGCGTCAATCGTGGGTTGCACGCGCATTTCTTCGCGGATCGGGTGTTCCATGTTGTGTTCCTCTTTTTAACTCTGGCATGCGACTTTAATGAAGGTTTGGCTGCGTATTATTGTGCATGATCTCTGGCGCGTTGGGTATAGCCAAATCAATCCCTTCGCGTTGCTGGTTACGTGTTAGGTTTTTGATTGGTTTCATGGCATCATTATGCGCGATATCCACCGCATCCAGAATGGTTCGGCTAAGAGAATACGATGACAGAGCAAATTGCAGTGTTTGGTAGTGCTTTTAATCCGCCGACGCAAGGCCATGCGTCGGTATTAGCACAACTGAACCACTTTGATCAGGTATTGCTGGTCCCTAGCTACAAGCATGCTTGGGGGAAAGCGATGGCGCCTTATGACACTCGCTGTGCGTGGGTGCGGACGTTTATCGATGATGTCGCGCTCTCGAACCTGACACTATGTCAACGCGAGGCATCGCTTGGCGCTGAAGGTGACCCTGTCACAACATTTATGCTGCTGAGTGCGTTACAGCAAGATTATCCAGAGGCCGCGTTAACTTTTGTTGTTGGACCAGACAACTTGGTTAAGTTTGGTCAATTCGCGAACAGTGACGAGATCCTTGCGCGCTGGTCTGTATTAGGAATGCCAGAAAAAGTGGTGGTCCGAAGTACCCACATACGTGAACGACTCCAGCAGGGACTACCCATTAGTGAGTTAACCACCCCGAACGTCGCGGCACAGCTAACCGATTCAGCGTTCAGGGCGTATTAGCACATGATAGATTGATTCGTCTTGTGTATCACGCCTCGAAGGTGTCGGTATAACGCGCATACAGTGATTCTGCTTGCGCGTGCGCGATGCCGATATTTGTCGCCGCCTTGGTTAATGTTTGCCCCGATTTAAGGGCTGCACGGAGTTGTCTCACGATAAAATATTCGTGTAAATCTTCCATGGTCAGTTGCGTGAGTGCTTGTAATTGATAGTGTTGTTCAGCGTTTGCGGGTGGTTGACCTGTTTGCGCTCGTGTCACACAATCTGCCAAGCTTTGGGTTTGTCGGTCGAGTGTTTGTGACGGTGTCATGAGTGAAACCTGATCTAATGCGACAGCTTGAAGCCGGCGTGCTTGCGCTGATGATGACGGCTGATATCCTGACGTAAGCAGTGCACAAAGGCTGGCAACAAGCAGGGGGGACACCTCGATATGGCCAACTTGTGTAGGCAGCTTCTGCGTGACACGTGGCGATATGGCCAGTTGATGTACTCGAGTGTTTGGCGTGATGGTCAGGGCATGCAAACACTCAAATGGAAGCCAAAACCCTTGACCACTATGCACAGGGATGTCGGCTTTCCCTAAGCGAACAAATACGACGCCGTCTTCAACAAACAGCAAATTAGCCGTGTAACGACGCTTACGAGGCGTGAAAGTCAGTGATGATGGTTGGTAAAACGTATGTTCGCTGGTGTACTTCATAATGGCGTCTCAATGTAACAAGGCGGCAATGGTGAGCACTTTTGCTGTTAAGGTCAAGTACACACCCCGAAAGGGAACCCTTTTGGTACAATAAGGTCTGACCTCCAACCTGTGGAAAATATCGGTGGATTCACTTTGAATCCTTGTTTGGCTGCGTAAAATAGCGCGGTTTTTATTAGCTATAATGGAAGAACGTGCAGACAGTTAACGATCCCTATCAAGAGATTCGTCCTTATTATGACGAAGAAGTTCCAGGTGCGATTCAGCGTCTTATTCAAGATGATGAATTTATCAATGCGATTCTGTCTTATCGCTATCCACACGCATCCGGCCCGCTCGGTTGGCTACTCAAGCCTGCGCTAAAACTGTATCTGACCAAAAAGTGGAATAACATCAGAACCGTACAGGATGTGCAGCTACATGTTGCCAGCTATATGCGCAAGATGATCAAAACAAGCTGCGATAAAGTCACGGTCTTCGGTGTTGAAAATCTCGACCCAAGCCAAGCGTACCTCTTTGTCTCGAATCATCGGGATATTGCCATGGATCCCGCCTTAGTGAATTGGTGTTTGCATCAGCGCGGATTAGATACGGTAAGAATCGCCATTGGTGATAACTTGTTGCGTAAGCCGTGTGCAACGGAGCTGATGAAACTGAATAAAAGTTTTATTGTTAAGCGCTCTGCTAAAGCCCCCCGTGAAATGATGAAATCGCTATCACAATTATCCGCTTACTTACGTGTTTCTCTCGATGAAGGGCAGTCTATATGGATTGCGCAACGAGAAGGGCGAGCAAAAACCGGCGAAGACATCACTGATCCTGCGATCTTAAAAATGTTCTTTATGGAAGGCCGAAAACGTAAGCAAGATTTTGATACGTACATGGGCAACTTAAACGTGGTTCCTGTAGCAATATCGTATCAAAACGACCCTTGCGATCTGGACAAAGCGACGGAATTGGATGCGGTTAAACGATTAGGGGCGTACGAAAAGAGTGAGTTTGAAGACATTCAGACCATCGTCAAAGGTATCGTCGGCAACAAGCGCCATGTTCATGTCGCCTTTGGTGAGCCAGTGACATTGTCACAAGATACGCCTGACTCCATGGCGGCGAAGATCGATAGCCAAATTCATCAGCTGTATCGGCTGTATCCGGCCAACTATATTGCGGCTGGGGTAGAACATGACAGTGTCACACCAGCCGAACGCCGTCTTTACGAGCAAAAAATTGCTCAAGCGCCTGAAGCGGCGCGTGAATATTTGCAACAAATGTACGCCAATCCAGTTCTCAACCAACAGACAGTAGGTGCTGTTCTGTCAGATGACGACGTCGTCGACGTTGTAGGAGAACAAAACGCCGAGTGACCTTGTCACTTTATTGGCGATCCCAAGGCGGTGGATCGCCAATTTCATCACGCATGAAATCGACAAACTCTCTGACCTTGGGCGCAAGATGCTTACGCCGTGGGTAAACGATATAAATTGGCAGTTCGAGACAAGGCTGCCAGTCGGGAAGTACCTCAACCAGCTCACCCGTGTCTAACTCATCGTTTAATAGATAGGTCGCGAGATAGGCGATCCCTAATCCCGCTTTGACTGCTTCGAGCACCGCTGGGGCATTATTGATTGTGTATTGGCCGCTGATATGAACCACTTGTTCCGTGCTGGCCTTGGTGAAGGGCCATTGGTCATAACGACGTTCACGGCTTTGATAAGTAATACAGTCATGATGACGTAATTCATTAAGTTGTTGCGGGGTGCCGTTATTCGCAAGGTAGGTTGGGGCAGCAACCAGTTTGAACTGACAGTCTGCTAATTTTCTCGCCACCATCCCCTCAGGAGGGTGCTCATGAATCGCTACCCAACAGTCATAGCCTTCTTCGACCAGGTTAGGTCGATGGTCGAACAAACTAATGTCGAGATTAAGATCAGGGTACAGCTGTCGGAATTTGGCAAAATGGCGCGTCATTATAGTATTACCGAATGACTGCGCGACGCCGATTTTTAGCTTACCGGTTACCTCATTCCGATAACCTGCGACCATGGCTTCGGCTTCATCTAAGGTTGCCATTAACTGGCTACCATAATCCGCATATCGAGTTCCCACTTCGGTCAACGATACCGAGCGGGTGTTACGCTGTACCAGTTGGACGCCCAAACGATCCTCGAGGTAACGAACCTGTTTACTCACTTGTGATTTGGAAATACCAAGTCGTTCAGCGGCGCGCGTAAAATGCTGCTCTTGTGCAACGGCAGCCAACACCACAATTTGTTGGAGATGTTCGAGCATAGTCTGTGCTTCCATGTTCTCAGTAGGGTGAGACTACCACATATTTCCCTGCCTCTGGAATTAATAGTGACAACGTCACACTAAGCTATCAGAGAAGCACCGTAAAACCCCCTTCCTTTTCTTTTTTCTATCTTATTGTTTTTTAATGTCAATATATTATTGTTTCCTGTGAGATACACTGAAAACATTAAATGTAAGTGCTCACTTTTAAAACGGTTATAAACTTTCACACTATCTTTCATTTATTCTTATATCGGCTTATTTATTGTTTATATCGACAATGAAAACTGGAATGGCTGTTTTTATTCATGATTGATATCGCATAAAATTTAGCGAGGAGGTGATAGATGATTGAATTAATCAAACAGTTTTTCTTATTAGGGTGCATGTCGTTTGGTGGGCCGGCCGCGCATGTCGGCTATTTTGAGCGTGTGTTCGTCAAAGAAAAGCGGTGGCTGAGTGCGGATACCTTTGCTTCTGGTTTAGCCATCAGCCAGTTTCTACCTGGCCCAGGAAGCAGTCAGCTCGGTATGTATATTGGCTATCAACGCGCGGGTTATTTAGGTGCGTTTGGCGCATTTGTCGCGTTTACCTTGCCTTCTTTTGTTTTGTTGACAGCGGCGGCGGTATTAAACAGCGGTGCGCAAGCTTCTGATTGGGTCGCAAGCATCATTAGCGCAGCCAAATTATTAGCGGTGGTGGTAGTGATTGATGCTACTGTCTCAATGAGCCGAAAATTTATCGGCTCGTTAGCGACTGGGACAATGGCGGTGGCAACAACGTTGTGGCTATTGCTAACGCCATCGGGCGTATTATATCAAGTACTTCCCATTGTCATTGCAGGCATTGTAGGAGCTATTGGGTTTGCGAAGCCCCAATCACATCATGCGCCAGTTAACATTGCGTGGCGCCGCAGTAGCGTGATCCTGGGTCTCTTTTTACTATTGCTCACAGTACCTTGGCTGTTTAATCAAACCTTATGGGTACAGGTGTTTAATCTGTTCTACCAAGCGGGCAGTTTTGTCTTTGGTGGCGGGCATGTGGTTTTACCATTGCTCGAGCCTATTGTCGGTGACGTTGTCACTGATTCGGCGTTAATTGAAGGTTATGCGGCGGCTCAGCTAGTGCCGGGGCCGATGTTCACCATGGCGAGTTATCTGGGTGCCAGTGTTGAAGGGTTAGCTCCCATTTGGGGCAGTATCATTGCAACGATTGCGATTTTCTTGCCTGGTGCATTACTTATGTTCGGTGTTTTGCCGATTTGGGAGGCGGTTAAAACTCAGCCTCGCTTGGCCGGGGCTATCAGCCTCATTAATGCCAGTGTCGTGGGGTTACTCGCCGCCGCGCTGTATCAACCCGTATGGGTTTCCGCCTACACAAAACCTTTGGATTTAGTGCCCATCGCGCTTGGCTTAGTGGCATTAACTCAATGGCGAATTTCGGTGTTTTGGTTACTCCTATTAATGATGGTGTACCAGTTTACTCTCGCTTAATACGCGCCATACTTTGTGGCCCAGCTGTGTCTGGGCTACTTTTTATCACTTAGCGCACTATAACTTTATATGTTGTAAAGCAAAAAGCTAAGTCACATCGCTCATGTGGCTCAGCTTTTTAATTAATTTATAAACTGCAGCCTTAGAACTGCCAAGGTTGGCGAGTGCCTGTGTCGGAGGCTGTTTGTGCCAGCTCAATAGCATAGATGACTTTGCTTGCAGAAATTGGGCAAACAGGCGAGGGTTGGTTATCGGTAATTGCCTTTGCTAATCCATCGAACAGGCGGTGATATTGGCCGTTTTCAAGGGTGAGAGGATCAGGAGTGACGCTGTCACCAACTTCGAGCATCCCTTGATACGCTTGCTCACCAAAACCAGAGACAGTTACCATCAAACCCGCGCGTAGTTGCTCTTCTTGAATATCTAACCCTACGGTACTGAAGGTCGCTTTTTCACCCTGGACGACAAAGCGTTCTGTGGTACCTGAACGGTAAGGGCTGGAGGATAAAATTACTTCTGTGTTTGGGTAATGCAGCGTCACTTGAAAATAGTCGGTCGTTTCGCTGCTAGGGCGTAGCGCACGACAGGTGCCGGATACCGCATCCGGTTCCCCTAAAAGATGGAGGGCTTGGTCAATTAAATGAGAGCCGAGGTCATAGAGAATTCCGCTGCCTTCACCTGGCAATTCGCGCCAACGTTGGCGGACTTCTGGGCGGTAGCGATTAAAGCTGGAATGCATGACTTTGATGTCGCCAAGCTCACCTGCTAGGTGTAACCCTTTTAGGGTGAGAAAATCCCCATCCCAACGTCGATTGTGGTAAGGACACAACACCAAGCCTTTTTGCTTGGCCAGCGCCGCTAGCTCGAGACCATCACGGCTATTGGTCACAAAAGGCTTTTCTACCAAGACATGGCAACCGGCTTCTAATGCTTGTTTAACGTGTTGGTAATGGAGGTGGTTGGGGGTAGTAATCACCACCAAATCTGGGGTTTGTTGAGTGAGTAAAGTGTTGAGGTCGTCAAAGCAAGCCGCTTTAGGCAATCGCTGTGCAACTTGTTCGGGTTTACTGGACACAACAGCTGAAATAGCGAACTCAGAGATTGCACTCAAAAAAGGAACGTGAAATGTATTGGCAGAAAAGCCAAAACCGACCAAAGCTGTTTTTATCATAAAGCGTACTCGCATTGACGATGTATTATCAGCACTTTATCGGACATCGACACGCCAATCAATCTAAGTGCAAGATCTCTCTGTCTCAATATGGATATAATTATAGATTAAGTCCATAATGAGAGTGTGTGAGCATAAAATGGTGAATGATATGACAGCAGCACAAGCACCAAAGGCGGCAGACAAGAAGAGAATGGCTCAGGTCGGCTTCAAAGCTGCTGTAAAAATAATGGAAGGATGGGGCTGTACCGGCGCAGACATGCAGCGAATTCTTCGCATGCCAAGGTCTACATTCCAAAAGTACAAGGCGAACCCAGACACTATATCTATGGATGATGATCAGCTTGAGCGCTTAAGCTATATCGCAAACATTCACAGTAGCCTTCGAATCATCTTCGATAACCAAGAGAACGTTCAGGGTTTCATGTCGATGGAGAACAAAAACGCTTACTTCGAAGGGCAGACGCCTTTATCTATTATTAGTAGCGGCAAATTCGCTGATCTTTACGAAGTGTTCTGTCGTGTCGACGCGTTACGTTCAGGTCAATGGGGGTAGCATGCCGAATGCGAGAGAAAATCAAGCGGTAGGTTATAGGCTCATTCCGTCTAAGTACCCGACGATTGATTTGTTTGATTATGTCCTTAATCCGGAAGACTTTGAGGTGATGTATCAACTGCAAGCATTGACGAATCCACGTATTCTCGATGAAGTGGGTGATGTTTCCCTGATTAAGCCGGAGGAAATCCCGTACCACTGTGAACGTGGTCGTAGCTATGCGGTAGCCGCCTTTACGCACATTAACCGTGATGGCTCACGCTTTGCTGATGGCAGCTTTGGGATGCTTTATATTGGTGACACCGAACAAACCGCTGTAAAGGAGGTCATGTATCACCAGCGCAAGTATTGGGCTGGCGTTAATGGGCTTCACTATGATCGTTTGGTGTTTAGGGCGCTTCGTTTCACATTTGATGATAATAAGGTGATTGATGTGTGCGACAAGCCAATGACAGATCCAATTTACGACCTGATTGATTACTCTGCGGCACAGATGCTTGGCCGCCAGGTACGGCAAAATGATACATTATCAGGGATCCGCTACCACTCAGTGCGAAATGAAGGGAGGATCTGCTGGGCGATGTCTACGCCAAAAGTGGTTAGCGATGTTATCCAATGCTTCCACGCAGAAATGATTTGGAACGGGAAAGAAATCAGCCAGGTTGAGAAGATTTACGCAATAGACTGAGCGGTACGGCTGTATGTTAATAAATCAATCTTAAGTGCGCATTATGTATGTTAATAAATCAATCTTAAGTGCGCATTATGTATGTTATGTTAAATAAAGTGGTTATCAGATGATGAATCGTATCGATAAGACAAGCGTCTTGACTCCTCACCTCCATTTTCTCTCCCCCTTCAGTACTCTGATGCGATGATTCAACATAACTGACTATTTACCATAAAATAGCTAATCACCATTTTCTTTAATCAACTTAGTTCAAATGCTCCGCTTGACCTAAGATGCTTCAATCACGCAGTGATGAGCTGTAAATAGCTCTACATTTGCCGCTTTTCGCGAGCGACGCTTTTCTATAGGTCAAACATGGTTTGTCTTTAAGCATAACCGCCTTCGCTCGTATGATTGAGGTAGGCTCTGACCGCATCCATTCGATCGTGCTTAACCAGTTGTTCTGCGGTTAATCCGCCAAACTCTGGTAGCCCTTCGCTCCGATGATACCTTCTGCGTTCATGACGACATCTAAAATAGATCGGTTCATCGTAGCTACCATGTCATTTAAATTTGACTTATATACGTCTAAAATGGCTGACATTATGACAGTTGTCAAGCTGGGCTAAAATACAGCAGAACAGCAGGTGTTTACTGTACCGGGAACACAAATCACGGTTCGCTCCGGACGAATTCCACCCATTAACCTTTTTAGGTTCAGCAAGGTTTGCTACAGTTCACCAGTCATTAGATCATTCATTATAAGGATAACCATGAAAGCGCACATTTGGGCGTGTTTGCTCGTGGCGTTAGCCAGTTTTGGCGCGATAGCTCAGGACGAAAACGATGTTAAGCATACTAAGGCGGCCAAAGAGCCAACATCGTACGCCGAGCAAAGTATTTACGATAAACCATTGATGGAAAGGTATGTTTTGGATGAGATCCGGAACTTAAGAACCGATTTCCAAGCGTTAGAAAAACGTATGGTCACAGAGATTACCGACCGTGAGCTCGACGTGGCGGATAAGTCACTCAACTACGCTAATGTGACAGTGACCTACTTCTTTTATCTCATCGCGGGCGCAGCATCGCTCATTGCCCTCGTTGGCTGGCAGTCGTTACGTGATATTAAGACCAACACCAAAGAACTGGCGGATCAACAGTTATCTGAAATTGCAGAGCAATATGAGCGCAAGTTCCAAGCGCTCGAGCGAGATTTGAAGCGTAAAACGCGCATTATTGCTGAAAATAACAAAGAAATTGAACGCATTAACGAAATCCATAACTTATGGTTACGTGCGCAGCATTCGCAGACGCCAGAGCAGCGGATGGAAATTTATAATGAGATACTCAAAATCCGCCCTGGTGATCTCGAAGCGTTAACTCACAAAGCGGATGCCGCGATGGAAATGGGTGAATACCATTGGGCGCTAAGTATTAGTAACCGTGTCTTGGAAGTGGATGAGCGCAATGCTAATGCCCTATTCCAACGCGCTTGTGCTTATGCAAGGTTAGGTGCCGAGGACCAAGCCGTGTCTGACTTAGAGCTGGCGATAGCTGAAAGTGCTTCATTGCGTGAAGCGGCTCGAGAAGAGGCCGACTTTGAATCACTGCATGGTCACGAGCGGTTTGATCTGTTGATTGACCCTGATGGACTTATTTAAGCAACAAAAAACGTAAATAAAAAAACCAGGCATGAGATGTTGCCTGGTTTTTCTTTTTTTACCCGCCGGCCAGTTTGACTGTGTGGCCTTTCTTTTCTAAGTACGTTTTGATGTTGTCGCGCTTATCCCCTTGGATCTCAATCACGCCATCTTTCACGGCTCCCCCGCAACCACATACTTTTTTGAGTTCGGCGGCGAGCTGTTTTAATTCAGCATCATCAAGGTCTAAGCCAGTGACTAAGCTGACGCCTTTACCTTTGCGCCCTTTTGTTTGGCGCTGGATACGAACAATGCCATCCCCTTTAGGGCGTTGAGGCTTCTCGGGCGTTTCTTTGATTTTTCCAGATTCTGTTGAGTAGACTAAGCGGTTTTCGTCAGACATGGTGATAGTTTTGCTTCGTTGAACATTTTAGGATTATACTATCAAAAGCAACCCTATGTTGGCAGTCACTATCCGCGCAGCTGCTCTCCATTTTTATCAATAAAAAGCTTTAATCCTGGTAGCGACCCCTTCATCAGTTTGCCTCGGACAATCATATACCAGCCCTTTTCATCTTTTTCTGGATCGTCGTTCATAATACGAAAACCATTATATTCTTCCACCTGCTTTTTTGACGATACGTCACCCTCTTCATCATCAAAATCGGCGGGATCGACAAGAATACTGGTGTCAGCCCACCACTCGATTGATTTTTTCACATTGTGCAAACTGCCAGATATCGATTTACCCCCGAGTCTAGCGCGGTAAACCTCTGTGGCCTCATCGCCACCTTCTGACTTTTCAATCGTATAACCACGATGAAAAAGGCGTCGGGTCATGTTTTTTCCTCCCGCAAATAGCCGTGTACGCCATGTTGCATTGAACTACGGCCTTGAGTCTGTTTTAGACTATTATCAGCCCTACTTAGAATTATTTCATTAATCCAAGCCATTAACGGACTTAGGGTCTAGTGTAATGAGACATAAGTCTAATATTTTTCATTCTAGCGTGTTAGACTGACAACAAACATATAAAGTTATAGTGCGTTATGAAAAAGATTTTACCGCTTGAACCAAAGCATATTCCCGATAGCTTGGCCCTTTTCAATCAAGGCGTAGTCAGTTTGGATGAGTGGGAATTGTTAACGCAAGGCGCTTACAGTCATAATTCATTACTCAGTTACCGTAATGACTGGCACGTATTTGCTGATTTTTGTCACGGCCAAGGGGTCACAGCCGTGCCATGTGCGATAACGACTTTGCGTCGCTTTGCCGAGCTTGCGGCTCAACACCGTAAAATATCGGTGATTCGTCGTGTCGTGGTCACCGTCGGCTTAGTACATCGACTACATCAACAGCGTGATCCCAGTAAACATCGCGAAGTAAAATACGCCATGGCTCGATTACTTCAGGCAAAGTTGCCGGAAAGTAAAGAAGCCACCCCCTTTCACGCGCAGCACATGATACAACTCAATGAACAACTCGCTGGTTCGCAAAGACTGCAAGATCTGAGAGATCGGCTTGTATGGTCACTTTCTTATGAAGGATTGCTTAAACGCAGTGAACTTGCCGCACTGACCACAGACGATCTGATTACTCAAGGTACCCAAACGTTCATAATAGTTAGAGATCAACGGGTAGCATTGAGTGAGCAAACAGCGATGTTAGTCGCCCAGTGGTTAGATAAAACAGGAATGAATCATGGCCCCCTACTTCGTCGAATCAACAAACATGGCCATTTAGGTGAGACCGCATTAGACCCGTCATCGATTTATCGGGTCTTTCGACGCGCGAGTCGCTTGCTGGGTGAATCCGTTACTTTTTCTGGGCAGTCGCCTCGCGTCGGTGCAAGCCGTGCACTTGCCAATAAAGGAATGACAATAAAACAAATCCAGCATCTTGGCCGCTGGAAAAGCCCCGCAATGCCGGCGCAATATGTCGGTAACACGATAGCAAGTGAACAAGCTAAAGCGCGATACCGACATAAGAAGCTGACGGAATAACTAGCTTACTCGCCGTCCCGTTGCATGGGTGATACGTGATGCGAGATATTCATCAAATGCCAACCCATGATGTTCGACCAATTTAGGGAACATGGAAATGGGCGTCATGCCTGGAAAGGTATTAATTTCGTTGACGAGTACCGTACCGTTCTCAGTCAAGAAAAAGTCAATGCGCGACATGTCCTTTAATCGCAGTTGCTTAAACGCTTGATGGGCATAGTCGCGAATACAGGCAACTTGTTCCTCGCTAAGGTCGAGTGCTTCAATTTGTGTATTGCTCGAACTCCCTTCGCTGTATTTCTCTTCAAAGGTATAAAAACTCCCCTCTGGACAGCGTATTTCACCCGGCTTGGTGACAATAATTTCGTCGCCAACCTGAAACGCGGCGACCTCTAATTCACGCGGTTGAATCGCTTTTTCGATCAATACTTGGTCAGAAAACGTAAACGCATCTGCAATGCATGTTGAGAGCTGCTCTTCTTCAGTCACACGATAGCAGCCTACACTGGAACCTTGACTGGCCGCTTTGACGAAAACGCCTTGATGCTCAGCAAAAAAGGCGGACGCACGTGCCATGCTTTGGTCACTTTGATCGGTGATAAACACGTAGGGTGTGTTCGGAATGCCGAGGGCATCAAACCACAACTTCGAGGTAATTTTATTAAAGCAAATTTGGCTACCTTCCGGGCCGCATCCTAGGTAAGGCAGGCCGGTGATCTCGAGTAGTGACTGAATATCCCCCGTCTCGCCGGGAAAACCATGGAAGCAAGGGATCACATAATGAATTTGCCTATGCTCAACCTTGCTACAAAGCATGCCATCAGTATCAAGGTGACAGCGCATACCATCGTCAAGATGCCATCCCTCTTGGGTGATTTCGACTTTTTGGACATTGACTCGAGGGAGCTTCGCTAGCTGTGATTCAATATACTGCGCAGAAACGAGCGAGATATCGTGCTCCGCACCACCGCCACCGCACAGTAAAAGCAGGTTTAGTTTCGTCATTATTTTCTCTCACCACGTGCATTAACACGTTACCTGAATATACCGCCATAGTAGTCAAATGCGACGTTGCTTTCACCTATCGACGCGTATTTGTTGGTATTTTTGTGTTTGATTGCTGCGGGTTTGTTCAAAGCTGACCCAAGAGCCAGCTTCTATATTGACAGGCGCGGAGATTCGACTAGTTAACGCGTGTCATCTCAGGCGTTGATGAACGCTTAATGTCTGCGATGTCACGAACAAAAGGACCATACTGCTGAATGGTTTGCGGTAAAGCCTTAATGGCACGCTTTGCTGCATCTCGTGATGAATATTCACCATACAACAAGGTATACCAAGGTAAGCCGTCTACCATTTTCTTGTTGCTCCAAAGTGGCTCGTTACTTGGAAGCCGTTTGACGTAATCAGTAAACCCGCGATCATGGCTAAGTGCCACAATTTGAATGGTATACCCTGGGCCCTGACTTGATGCTTTTACGGTTTGTTTTTTCGGCGCTGGCGACGCTTCCTCTTTCCAAGCGGATTGCTCTTTCGATACAGATCGTTTTTTCGATGCAGATCGCTCTTTCGGTTGTGGTGCCGAGGTTTTCACAGTCTCGCGCGTATCGGTTGACTCAATGGTCTGACTATAAATTTCAGTGGTCACACCACCACCACTGCATCCTGATAGCAGCAGCGCAACTGCAAGTAAGCCCAGTTTTTTCATTGTGATTCTGTCAGTTATCCAAATTTGTTTCATTGTGCCCCCGACCCAATAGCCATTCAACCAAAAGTTAACCTGTTACATAAGGTTTCCGGTGATAGCTCACAGATAGAACGTTAAACGACGTGCTTGAGTGTATCGTAACAGCCAGTTTCTGCCACACCCAGATCACATTGCGTTAAAAAAGACCGTTGATTTCAACGCTGAACCGATAGACTGGCTTCAGAGCTTAACCAATTGATGTGCCCATCGTTGATGACGCTGGGCGACGCTTTTTCGGAGGAAACTATGGCCGGCATCGATCAACTCCTCAAGCCTAAATCTATTGCGGTTATAGGTGCGTCCGACCGCAGCGGCCGCGCAGGCTACGTTGTCACCCGCAACTTACAATCCGGTGGATTTCAAGGCCCTATCATGCCTGTCACACCTAAGTATCAAGCGGTTGCCGGCATTTTGGCGTATAAAACGATTGCGGACCTGCCACTTGTCCCCGATTTAGCTGTTCTCTGTACCCGTGGTGAAGCGACGCCAGCGCTTATCGAACAATTGGGAGAAAGAGGCGTTAAGCTCGTCATTGTGCTCGCAGCCGGGATGCGCGGCCAGCTCGACTCACTCGGCACAAGTCAGTACGCGATAATGCAACGGGTGGCAGAGAGATACACCATGCGCGTGCTTGGCCCCAATAGTTTGGGCATGATTTTACCATGGCTTAACCTTAACGCATCCTTTGCACCTGTGCCGGCCAACAAAGGAAACATTGCTTTTGTCTCTCAATCGGCCGCCGTCTGTACCACTATTTTGGACTGGGCGCGAAATAAACGTATTGGCTTTTCAACCTTTATCTCATTGGGCGAAGCCTGTGATATTGATTTCCCCGAATTACTCGACTTTTTGTGTCGCGACAGTAAAACCGACGCGATTTTGCTCTACGTCGATTCAATTCGTGATGCACGACGCTTTATCTCCGCTGCGCGAGCGGCCGCCCGGAATCGTCGTATTCTCGTATTGAAAAGTGGTCGTACCCGCGGTGGGTCCGTTGCTCTTGAACAACTTAGTCAGACCAGTACAGGGTTAGATGCCGCTTACGATGCTGCAATCCGTCGCTCTGGGATGTTACGTGTGAACAACACGCACGAGTTATTTGCCGCGGTCGAGACGCTATCTCACTCCGTTCCTTTGCGTGGAGAACGACTCGCGATTATCACTAACGGCGGTGGGCCGGCAGTAATGGCGGTTGACACGCTGATGGATGCTGGGGGTAAGCTAGCGACCTTGAGTGATTCAACGCTTGACGCCCTAAATCAGGTCTTGCCTGCAAGCTGGTCGCATACGAACCCCATTGATCTGGTCGGAGATGCTGACACGCAGCGTTACCAAGCGGCAATAGATATCATGTTAAACAGTGATGAGGCCGACGCGGTTTTGATCATGCATTCCCCATCGGTCACGGCACCTGGACTGGCGACCGCCAAAGCCATCATTCATTCATTAAAAGAAAACCCTCGCGCGCGGCGCTTTAATATTTTAACGAATTGGCAAGGAGAGGGAGACGACGCCACAGTCGCCCGGCTGGCGTTCACGCATGCCGGCTTCCCAACCTATCGAACACCTGAAAGCGCCGTGACTGCTTATATGCACTTAGTCGAATATAGGCGCAACCAAAAGCAATTAATGGAAACCCCTACCTCGACTGGACTCATGGACTATGACTTATTGGCCGCACGGGCGTTTATCGAACAAGCAGAAGACATTGAGCATCTCACTCTAACGACCCATGAGGTACGACCCTTTTTAGAAGCTTATGGTATGCAGGTTATATCTACCTGGCTCGCGACCGACGCGGTAGAAGCCGCCCAAATTGCCGAACAAGTTGGTTATCCTGTTGCCGTGAAGCTTCGCTCTTCCGATATTCGTCATAAATCAGATGTGCAAGGCGTGATGTTGAATTTACGTACAGGAGCGGAAGTCGCTAATGCCGCTCAAGCGATCCTTGATCGCGTGTCTGTCACTTTTCCCAGCGCCCACATCCAAGGATTATTGATACAGTCGATGGCTCCGCGAGCGGGTGCCCAGGAGCTGCGCGTCACCATCAGTAATGATCCCGTTTTTGGTACCATCATTTTACTCGGAGAGGGCGGCTCTGATTGGGATGTCACCAAAGATGCGGCAGTCGGGATCCCACCGCTTAATATGGCACTGGCGCGCTATCTTGTGATTGGCGCGATTAAAAGCGGTAAAATCAAGCGACGCGGCTTTCCTATTGCTATCGATGTACCGCGTCTATGTCAATTTTTAGTGACATTGTCACAAATGATCATTGATTGCCCGGAAGTCGATGAGCTCGATATCCACCCACTTCTGGTCGCTGGCGAGGAACTCACGGTTTTGGATGCATCGCTGCGGTTACGAGATTACGCGGGTAGCCAACAAAAGCGCTTAGCTATTCGGCCTTACCCTAAAGAATTGGAGCAATCGGTCACGCTTAAAAACGGACAAACCATTCTGCTGCGTCCTATTCTTCCCGAAGATGAGCCGACGCATAAGGCCTTTGTCGAAAAAGTGTCTGAAGAGGATCTATACCGCCGCTTTTTCTCTGACGTTGGCGAGCTAAATCATGAGGCGTTGGCGAATTTGACTCAAATTGACTATGACCGTGAAATGGCGATAGTGGCCACGTTCCAACTATCTTCCGGGAGAGAAGAAATCTGGGGAGTCGCGCGTTTATTGGCCGATCCTCAAAATACAGACGCCGAATTTGCGGTCTTAGTCCGTTCTGATTTAAAGGGTGTTGGTCTCGGCAGTGTGCTTATGAACACCATTATTAACTATGGCCGCCAGGCAGGCCTATCACGAATCACCGGGATGACCATGCCCAATAACCGAGGGATGATAACGTTGGCACAAAAATGTGGTTTTAGTATTGATGTGCAAATGGCCGATGGCATCGTCGATATGCAACTGCCGTTATCATCCAATGCGTAAGCGAAGACAACGTGCGACCAAAGCTGGTCAATTCAATCCAGCGCCTTCTTCATTCAAGACGAAGACTTATTAATCGGTATGTCGCCTGCTTGCATGTAAGGCGCAAGTAAATTGGGCAACTGCCTGACTAACCAGGATTTAGCATTGCCCATTCGATTGCGCTTCCAGGCTACTCCGAACTTGAGCTGAAACGGCTCTCCCCCTTTTAGGCGTTTTAAACGTCCGGCGTTGAGATCGTCTTGGACCCAAAACCAGGGCAACGTCCCGATGCCTTGGCCATTCAAAATAGCCGTATATTTGTCATGCATGGAACTGACGGTTAAGCGTGGTTGATTTTCCAGCACATTATAGGTTTTCGGCTGCATACCTCGTGCCGTGTCAGCAACCGCGACGCCACGGTATTTGGCGCGAACATCGGGTTCCACCGGGCGCGCTTCTTTATGTATCGGATGGTCGGGAGCGGCAACCCAATAGGCACTCATTTCTCCCAACGGCTGTACTTTTATCCCTTGAGGCACAGTATCGGGGATCGGCGCAATCAGTACATCTGCGCGCTCTTGTGCTAACGCCTCCCAACAGCCTGCTAGTATTTGCTCAGACAGTTTCAGCCGTGTACTACTCTTTTTAGCTAAACGCTCGATCAGCGGAAAAAAGAAGTCGCTCTTAAACAATCCGTCGTAGGCAAGACAAATTTCCAACTCCCAGCCGTGAGCCAATGATGCAGCATCCGCCACCATTTCATCTGCCGCTTTTAACAACATGCGCCCTCGCTCAACCAATAAATGGCCGGCATCAGTAAACGTCGCACGGTGGCCTGAACGATCAAAAATCACTAACCCAAGTTCGTCTTCAAGCTTTTGTACTTGATAGCTCAGCGATGAGGGCGCACGACTCAACGACTCAGCGGCAGCAGCAAAACTGCCTTTTCGCTCAATGGCATCAAGAACGTGTAAGGCTTCAAACGACAACATAATTTTCTCTCGATGATCACCCTAAAAAGGGCACGTAACAGATCTACACACTATATCAGGGTTTACCTTGCCACCCTATGGTAAATCGAAGGGCAATCACTCGTGAGGAAGCATTATGTGTTAGTCACGATAAATCAGGCATATAGCACAAAATAACCATCGATTTCGTTTCCTTTTTCGTCAAGGTGTCATACTCTAAAACAGAGGTGACAATGAGATTAGACCGTATAGAAATTGCAGGCTTCCGTGGCATCCGACGCCTATCACTCCAAGTCGATGAACTCACCGTGCTGATCGGCGAAAACGCATGGGGGAAATCGTCTCTTTTGGATGCACTGGAGCTCGCACTCCATCCCAGTGGCGATAAACCTCAGTTTAAACGCTCTGACTTTCATGTTGACCATGCCCTTGGCGTCGCACCAGAACAACAATTTCAGATTATTCTCCGTTGGCAGGAAAGTTTTCCGGGGGAGCATAAAGCTCGCCGTTATCGTCGTTTTAAGCCGCTCTGGAACGGTGAAAATGGCGGTTGCCGAACGTTAGATTACTGTCTGAACGCGACCATGCAAGAAAGTAAAGTTTCGGTACAGCGTGTATTCTTGTCTTGTCAGGGAGAGATAATTGAAAAGGTCGACAACGATGCGCTCGCAAGCCATTTAATGCAGATCCATCCCGTTGTCAGGGTACGTGATGCCCGACGTATGCGGGTACCTGGGCAAATGGTCAATAAAGACAATACGCGGGTTGAGCAACGTTTAGATAATACCTATCGCCGTTTATTAATGATGCCTGGGCACGTTAACAAAGGGGAAATAAAAAGTGGTCTGCATGCAATGCGTCAGCTACTCGATCACTATTTTGCCGCTGACGAGCATAGCCGCGCCCCCTATCCCATTCATGCTCCTGGCGCACTGTCGATTACTCATAATCAAATGCACCCCTTAGAGGCCGTTGCCGCCAATACATCCAACCAAAGCCGGCTCGTATTAATGGGGTTACTGAGTGCATTTGTGCGGGCGCGTGGCCCGAAACAACTCAAACGTAATGCCCGACCTATTATGTTGTTTGAAGATCCTGAAGGTCGGCTACACCCCACACTTTTAAATCAGGCATGGCGGCTCATCCAACTCATGCCCATGCAAAAACTGTTGACCACCAATAGCGGTGATTTGTTGGCTGGCGTTCAGCTCGATCATATTCGCCGGCTTGTACGCCATCCCACGGAAACACGTAGCCATCAAGTCCCTTCTCATCTACTGACGCAAGATGAACGTCGGCGTGTCACGTTCCACGTTCGCTTTCATCGTCCCAGCGCACTGTTCGCACGCTGCTGGTTATTGGTTGAAGGTGAAACTGAAATCTGGCTATTTAATGAGCTTGCACGATTACAAGGTTATGACTTTGCAGCGGAAGGTGTCCATTTAATTGAGTTTGCACAAAGCGGACTTAGGCCACTCATCAAGACCGCCAAGGCACTGGGCATTGAATGGCACCTTGTCGCCGATGGTGATATGGCAGGAAAGAAGTACGCAGCCACCGCGCGAGGACAAATCGAGCATCAGCCCGAAGGAGCAAGACTGACGGTACTGCCCGATAGAGATATTGAGCATTATTTATATAGCAATGGCTATGAGCCGTTGTTTCGCGAGATGGCTGGCGTGGCGAGCCAGCAGCCGCACATGAACGATAAGCGTATCATCGCCAAGGCGTTAAAGCGCTACGCAAAACCCGATGCCGCCCTGGCCATTATTGCTTATACAGAAAATGAGCTGAATACGCCGATCCCTAAACTGCTCCGTTGGGTTATTCAGCGTGCCATCGGGCTAGCTAGAGGCGTTGGATAACGCCTCAAACACACTTATTGTTCGACGCGTTGGAAAAACAGCGTCACTTTGCCCACTTCAATGCCCCATTTTCGCATCGAGGTCACGTTAAAGAGATGATCATCATCTTGACGGAACATCCAGTCATCAAAGTGGAACTGATATTCACTCTCGCCAACAGGCACCACTAAATCATAGCGCCAATTCAGGGCATTACCCGCAACGACACCCCTTGCCTCGCCGACGATATCGCCAGCCGTCCCCGTATAAGTACCATCTTGATGACGCGTAATCGTCCACACGCGCGTTTGGGTTTCTCCGTCCGCATAGATAAACGATTCATCCAATGTGAGCGTGTCACCGTCGACCGTTCCCTCAATATCCACTTCGAAGCGGCGGGTTTGCTCCCCTGTAAAGTCTTGGACCATGCCCCACGCTTTGGTATGTCCATCAAAATACTCGAACATGTTGAACGCCGGCTCACGATCTTGATAATCATCGATATCCGCCGAACAAGCAGCAAGCATGATAACGCTTGCAAGGGTAAGGCATGCCCGATTAAAACTGCGGGTCCACTTTGTCATGATGCTTCTCCTAATAATGCGCGCCGATGATCGGGGTACTCTGTGTTTTCTGATAACCAGATAGCTAAAAAGGCGTCGGCTAGATCTGTGTCATCGATCACTAATGTGGTGCGCCAATCTTGCCCTTGAGATTGATAATGGAAAACGCCTTTGTCCTTGTAGCGAACAAACGCAAGTCGATCGTCTTCGGCAATATCGCCCCACGCATCATTAAGCGCAGTTTGCCAGCGTTCACGTTGTGAAGCCGAATAACCTAAATGCGCCCATTGGTCGTTAGTGGCTTTCATCAAGCGCTCGTCGCTAATATCACGGGCATACGTGATCACCAGAGCATGAGGTAATGGTGGTTCGTAATCGCCTGATGGCGTGCGTAATGACGATTGATAAATCGTCCACCAGCCCCAAGTTAAGGTCGCTTCCCCCACTTCGGGCCATTGCTGCCAGGCCATCGAGCCGCCGGTCGTTGGCTGCTCAGCTTGCACGGAAGTTGCCATGGTGAGAATGAGGCTGGCAATAAGTACTTTCCATCCTGTCATTGTTGTCCCCTTGTTGCCGCCATTCGCGCCTCTACTTTGTGTTGTAACCAACGCATTAAGACAACGAATAACACACTGTATATCGCCCAAACGCCGAGTAATACCACGCCCGTTATCCAAAAGGATTGCGGGAATGATAATGCACCGAGTCGCTCTCCCGCGAGATAACTGCTTGCTCCCCCCACACTGCCAATGCATGTGATCAACCAAATTGGCCGAGCGAGCACGAGTTCACGCATAAGCCACGCAAAGGCGCAAAAACCCAACCAAAGTAAAATAAGCCAAGAAGGCATGATCAGTGAGCTGGTGTCGACAGCTAACCACTGCGTATACAGCATCACACTGTCACCAATGATGCCTAATGGGGCAAGGGTTAAGATCCCAGCGATCACGGTACGATCATAGGCGATCGCAGCCAGTAACATCGCTCCCATCAACCATTGTAAACTCGGCGGCCCGATAGCCGCCGAAAACCAGTACACGTTGAACAATAAAGAGATCAACACAAAACGCATTATTTAGGCCTCTCGCCAAGCCGGACGACTGAGCAACAGCTGGACTGCACTGATGGTTCGCTCTCTGAAGCCGCCTTCGCAATAGCAAAAATAAAAACGCCACAGGCGCGCAAAACGATCGTCGTATCCGTATTCCCGCAAGGTCTCTGCTTGTTGATTAAACCGGGTATGCCAGTCAGCTAGCGTTTGCGCGTAATCCAAACCAATGTCTTTTAAATCCCGCATCACAAAGTCCGTTTGGGCGGTGAAGTGATCAAGTAAGACGTTTACCGAGGGCAAAAACCCTCCCGGGAAAATGTGCTTTTGAATAAAATCGACATTGCGACTGTAATGGTCATAACGTTGATCCGCTATTGTAATCGCTTGAATCGCCATCAAACCACTCGGCTTGAGTAGTGACTGACACTTCCGCACAAAGGTATCTAGGTATTCTTTGCCTACCGCTTCAATCATCTCTATCGAGACAAGTTTGTCGTACTCGCCGGTCAGATCGCGGTAATCCTCTTTAAGCAATGTGATCTGATTATCTAACCCCTCTCGTGCAATACACGCCTGTGCCCAAGCATGCTGTTCTTCCGAGATGGTGGTGGTAGTAACGCGACAGCCGTAATGCTTTGCGGCATAGATCGCCATGCCACCCCAACCTGTGCCAATTTCGATCAGGTGATCATCAGGCGTTAGCGACAGTTGTCGGCAGAGACGATCCATTTTTTCGATTTGCGCGGCTTCTAGTGAGGCTTCCTTTTCCGGATAAATCCCACTGGAATACAGCATTTGATCATCGAGAAAGTGACGATACAGATCGTTGCCAAGATCATAATGCGCGGCAATATTGCGGCGTGCTGTGTCTTTCTCGTTACGATTGCGCCAATGTGCCAGTTTATGACCGAGGCTCACCAACCAACCCGTGTGCTTTTCTATCCGATCAATCGCCGGCAAATTACGAGCAAAGACCCGAATCACGTCGGTTAGACTGGGCGATTCCCACCAGCCTTCAATATAAGCTTCGGCGGCTGCAATACTGCCACCGGTCAAAATCCGAGTATAAAAACGTGGATCATGGACTAAGACTGATGCATGTAATTGTGCCTGAGGATCTCCGCACTGCAAGGTCTGACCCTGCTCATCAACGAGCGAAATGGAAGCATCTTTGACGTGTGCCATTAACGTATAAACCAACTGCTTCGCGTAATGCTCTTTACGCGTCAATGTGCGTTGACTTTGAGGTACGTCCGTTACAGACATAATTACTCCTTCTTCGCACCCGGGTGCGGATAAAACGGTGCGCCCTTTATCCAAAGTTTGAGCGCTTGCCAATAAATACCAATGAGAACTTTTACTGTCTCTATCGGTGTCCGGATCAATAACTTACCCAATGTTTTTGAGGTAAAAGGCCGTCGTTGTAGGCCAAGTGTCGCGTCAAACTCCTTGGCTTCGCGGTGCGCTTCAAGATGCAAGTGCACGCGCTCGCGGGGCGGACGAAGACGCCAATGATAGCGTTGTTCTATTGGATTGAACGGCGACACATGAAACGCTTTATCATTTTCCCAACGCGTACCGGCCGGAACCGCGTAATAGTGGCGTTCGCCCCAAGGGGTGTTACTGACTTCTGCAAGCACGTAGCGCCAGTTATTGTCGTGATCATAGACGTAGTAAAAATTCGCCGGACTAAAATACACGCCGAGATAACGCAGCTGACACAGCGCATAAACTTTTCCTTCTATGCGCTCGCCCGTGAGTGTGTATACCTTGTCAAGACACGCCGCTTTGGTATCTTCTCGCCCATCTAAATAGTCTCGATAATCAAAGGCCGCCCAGCCCCATTTACCCAGCCGGAACCCCGTAACCTGTGACGACAGTAATGCCAGTTCGTCTAGGTCGATCAACGGCATAAAAACAGGATACGTGAACGTATGTTTGATCGGTGTATAGCGCCGATGCCGGACCTGGCCGACATACAAACCGCTATTCAAAGTTACAACCGACTCAGTCACGAATTGATGCCCTCCACCACGTCAAGTGCACTTTTAACGCCATCTTCATGAAAACCGTTATACCAATACGCGCCACAAAACCAGCTTTGCTGTTGGCCATTAATCTGATGACGCTTTTGCTGTGCTACGACGCTCTCGGTATTAAACACTGGGTGTGCATACACAAAACGACGTAAAATCTTACTGGGTTCTATTCTGTGTGTTTGATTGAGCGTGACACAAAACGTCTCAGGCGACTGAATTGATTGCAATATATTCATATTGTAGGTCAAAGCTGCCGGATCCGTGTCTATTTCTTCTGACAAGGGCAAATGATAATTCCAGCTCGCCCATGCACCTTGTCGCTTAGGTAACAGAGAGGTGTCCGTATGTAGCACCACTTCATTATCTTGATAAGGGATGGCGCCGAGAACGTCACGCTCTGCATCACTGGGATCGGCTAACATAGCAAGCGCTTGATCGCTATGACACGCGAATACCACCTGATCAAACACCTGCTCGCCCTTATCCGTGGTGACATAGACCGCGCCTTGATCACGTCGGACCTGTTTTACAGGCGTATTGAGATGAATTTTATCGGCAAAAGCCGGTGTCAGTTTTTTCACGTATTCGCGTGAGCCACCTGGTATCACATACCACTGCGGTCGATTCGTTACATCTAACAAACCATGATTTTGGAAAAACCGTAGGAAAAAGGCTAATGGAAATCCACGCATATCCGACAGCGTTGACGACCAAATGGCCGCCCCCATCGGTAAGATATAGTTTTGACAAAAATAATCACTGAACCCATGTTGGTTAAGGAAATCCCCTAAGGTATTCAATGATGAAGACGAGGCGCTATCTTTCGCTGCGTAAGCGTCACGTGCGAGACGATTAAAGCGCATGATTTCGGCCAGAAAGCGATAAAAACGTACATTAACGATATTGCGTTTTTGCGCAAACAACGACGACAAGCTGTGGCCGTTATATTCTAAGCCGTTTGCATCGTTGCGCACACTAAAACTCATTTGTGAAGGCTGACGTCCAACCCCGATGTCATTGAGCAAGCGCTCATAATTTGGATAAGTTCTGTCATTAAAGACGATAAAGCCGGTATCAATCGCGTATTGACCACTTTCGACCTCAATATCAACGGTCGCCGTGTGACCACCGAGGTAGTCATTCGCTTCAAATAACTGAATATCATGTTGTTTGTTAAGGTAATGGGCGCACGTTAACCCGGCAATGCCCGAACCAATAATGGCAATTTTCATGGTTTAGTTCCTTGTCATACGTCGAGCAAGGGCTATCTGCCAAGACATAGGCAGTAGCGCTAAAAATTTAAGAATAAATGTGAATTTTCGTGGGAAATGCACTTCTGTCTTGCCTTTGGCTAATCCAGACTGGATCGCCGCTGAGGCTTGTTTAACACTGACTCGCATCGGCATAGCAAAGTCATTTTTGTCCGTGAGCGGGGTTTCCACGAAACCAGGAGAAACAAGTGACACTGTCACTCCTTGCTGAGCAAGATCGGCGGATAACGTATTGGCGATATAGCTAATCGCCGCTTTGGAGGCGCCATAAGCTTCTGCTCGGGGTAGCGGCATGTAACTGGCAGAGGAACCCACGATCGCAAGATGGGTCGCATCACTAAAACCCGCTTGTAATGCTTCAATACAATTGAGCACTCCAAAGACATTGATATCAAACACGCGCTTAAACAACGGCACATCGATCCGACCTTGATCGATATATTCGCAGGTTCCCGCGTTTAAAATGATCAAATCTGGCACCACACTAAGGCGACCCAATGCTTGATATGTTTGTTCACTATCGGTCGCGTCAAACGCCAAGGGGGTGAGAGATGCATGATCATTTGCCATTGCAGACAGTTTGTCTTGATTGCGCCCACACGCGGTGACTTGCCAGCCTTGTCGCGCATAATCTCGAGCCAACTGTTCGCCAATGCCTGAGGTGGCGCCTGTGATCACTACGTGTTTCATTGTCCTAACCTCGTTTTAATCTGTTTCAGTAAGCGCCCGAGAACAGGCAATGCTTCATATAGCATTTCACCCATGTCAAAGTAGTCACGATGACGGATAATTTTGCCCTCGCTAAAGCGCAAGTGAGAGCAACCTTGAACCTGACGCGCTTTGCCTTTTTCTAACTTTGGATGCGAGAGTGTCATGGTCCAGGTGACAAATGCGTCATCGTCTTCGACCGTGGTGTGATGAATAACAAATTGACAGTCAGTAACATTCTCATAAAGCACAGTAAAATACTGAATGAAGGCTGCCAGTCCGACAATCTCATGTGCCGGGTCACGAAACACGATCTCTGGATGATAAAGAGTTTCTAATGACGTTAAGTTACGTTTGTTTAATGCCTTATAAATAGACACAAACTGCTTCACTCCGGCTTGTGTATCATTATGTGCCATTAAAACGACTCCTGAGGCTGGTTTTTAGCCGCTTCAAATAAGGCTAACGCTTTCTTTCTTTGTTTCGCGTGATCAACCACAGGTCGTGGATAATCTATTGATTGAGCGTACTTTTCTGCCCATTGCCAAGGTTGATGAACATGCTTGCCAGGCACCGATTTTAAAGCCGGAATCCAGCGGCGGATAAAACGGCCATCACTATCAAACCGCTCTCCTTGTGTTGTTGGGTTAAAAATCCGGAAGTAAGGCTGCGCATCGGTGCCGACAGATGCCGACCACTGCCAACCGCCATTGTTTGATGCAAAATCGCCATCAATCAGTTTGGACATAAAATAGTCTTCGCCCCAGCGCCAGTCGATCAGCAAATCTTTGGTTAAAAAGCTCGCCACGATCATTCGTAAGCGGTTATGCATCCAGCCGGTTTGATTCAGTTGCTGCATGGCGGCATCGACAATCGGATAACCCGTTTTTCCGTTTTTCCACGCCTCAAACAAGGTTGAGTCGTTTTCCCAAACCACCGACTCTCCCCAGCTTAAAAAACACTGCCGCTTGCTAATTGCAGGGTTCTGCGCGCTGACTTCTTGATAAAAATCTCGCCAAATAAGCTCAGACAACCAGGTAGCAGCGCCGGTATCAGGCTCACGCCAATCGCCGTTTTCCGCCTGAAGTCGGGCTAAGCATTGTCGTGGTGACAAGGCGCCGATGGCGAGATAAGGGGAAAGCTGACTGGTGCCATCCATCGCAGGAAAGTCACGGTGCTTTTTGTAATCTGCCGCTCGCTCGCGACAGTATTCGCGCAAACAATCAAGGATCCCTTTTTCGTCACTCACCCACGCAGAGACATCTACGGTTGGGTAGACAAACTCAATCGGGGCGAGTTGAGAAAAGATGTCTCTCACCACAGATGTTTCTTCTCGCACAGACGGCGCTCTACGGGGCGATAAGTCCAAGTTATCAAGCGCGCGCAAGCACGCTTTTTTAAACGGGGTAAACACTTTGTATGCTTCTCCCTTGCCTGACTTTATCGTTCCAGGGGCAAATAAATTGCGATCGGCATAGGTATGCCAAGCAATCCCTCGGGCGGCTAAATCAGCCTGCACGCGTTCATCTCGTTTGACTTCATTGAGCTCGTACTCATGATTGGCGAATACCGCTTGTGCATCTGTTTGTGTGGCATACTCTGCCACTGTACGCGCCGCCTCAGTAAAATCATTCGCCCGTTCAACCACTAATGGGATGTTGAGTGCTTTTAGCTCCTCACGCAGCGCTTCGAGCCGTGCTTGAATAAGTCCGGCTTGTGTGGGTGCAAGCTGGTGCTCAGCCCACTGCTGTGGTGTTTCGATAAAAATCCCGACAACAGGGCTAGATGACGCACTCGCGGCACTCAACGCCAAGTTGTCTAACACACGTAAATCGCGCCGAAACCAAACTAGATGCATAACGTCTTGTTCTCCCTCAAATCCTCGAGCTCGTCACCGTGTACGGAGTAAATGAATGCCTGGCTCACCACCTCAATCTCATTTTGCGACAGACAAAGACGTAGTTGGTTAAGCTGCGTACGATCAAGTCGATGGTTTGCCATCACCGCCAGTGTTTTAATTTGCTGCTCGCGCATGACCTCTAAAATCAAACTTAACTGGCTGTGTGCCTGTGAAAGTATAGTGACGTTGTAACCTTTTTCGTGAAGAGCTACCGCCATTAACAAACGTTGATACTCACTGGTTGGGTTGAGCGATACCAACCAACAAGTTGCTCGCGTGTTTCTCTTGGCATTCGCGGCGATCACCGACCGGCACTGTTCAATCACAGTGGTTTGCCAAAGATCACGCTGTAGCATACTGACCGCTCCATCGTGATGACTGAGCCATTGATCGACGGGTGTCATGACATGCTCGACCAACCAGTAAAAGGGATACTCTTTGAAGAGTTGGTCCAAACTTTGGCTAAGGCGCCTCACCGAGAACGTATGAATACAATCGATCAAATCTCGAGCGACACCGTTGTCTTGGATATCGATAGATGCGGACGTTTGCACCAACAAGGGTTTCACCTTGCTAATTGGCACACCTTTGTCTAACCACTGAAGAATGCTCGCAATCGTGCTGACGTCATCGTCACTGTATAAACGGTGGCCTTTTGCGGTTCTTGCTGGTGACAATAAGCCATAACGACGCTGCCAAGCGCGTAAGGTCACAGGATTAACGCCCGTTTGCTCTGCGACCTGACTTATAGTGAGTGTGTGGGATCCCTCACAAGCCATAACGTAACCTCAGTGCGTCGGGATATGGCTTGAGATAGACTTGATTGGCCAGATAATCGTCGGGATGATTATGTAAATGATGTGAAATTAAGGTCAAAGGCGCCAGTAATGGCATGGTGCCTTGACGATAGGCGTGGATAAGGTTCGCCAATTCTGCTTTTTGGCCTTTATCGAGATTATTTTTAAAATAACCTTGTAGGTGCATTAGCACATTGGTGTGCTTTTTACGGGTAGCGCGAATGGCAATCGCCTGCATAAAAGCGGTCCGATACTGTTCAAAGAATGTATCGATATCGTAATGCCCAATGTTCGCCATAAAGCGCCCTAACTCGCGATAACGTTCGGGCGAGTGTGCCATCAACACCAATTTATATCGGGAATGAAAATCAACTAGAGCTTTTTTAGTGACGCCACCTTCAACACTTTTATAGAGATCATCGAGCGCGAACAAACGGAACACGAAATTCTCTTTTAAGATAGGATCATTAAGGCGACCATCTTCTTCTATCGGTAGCCAAGGCATCTGCGCCATCAGTGCTTGCGTGTACAAGCCAACCCCTGAAATATCAGAGGCGTAGCCATTTTCGCGATACACTTTGACCCGCTCCATGCCACACGTTGGTGACTTTGCGCAGACAATGTATCCGCGGAGTGCTTTGTGTTCTAGCTCTTCCGCTTTACGCTCACTAAACGCGATCATTTTATCCGTGTAGTCTTTTTGTTGATCCTTGGTTTCAACAAGCTTTACAGAGAGATCGCCTTTATCGACCAGCCTAATCGCCGGACGGGGAACAGGAAGACCAATCCCCACTTCAGGGCACACGGGCACGAAATCCACATAAGGACCTAACTCTTTCGTGACGAATGTGCTGCGCTTATGGCCACTGTCAAAGCGGACTTTTTCACCGATCACACAGGCGCTTACACCAACTGGAAACGACATGCCTTACCTCTACACTCACTGTGCGACGGGTGCCGCACTTGTACATTTATATTATTTTGTACAAGTAAAGGTAGAGGAAAGATCAAAATTGTACAATTTTTTTTATTTGTACAATTTAAGAGAATCAAAGCGACGTGCTATTGCTGAAGGCATAACGCTTCTTTACGTTCCTTAGGCCACTGTTTAATTTCCCATTCGCGTTGCATCGCAGCCCGTTTTTCCATGGGCTCTGAATACCACGCCAATAATAGTGGACCTTTACCTCGCAATGCTCGGGCGCCTTTTCCGGCTGAATGCTGTGCGAAACGACGAGAAACGTTAGTGGTAACACCGCAATACAAGTGGCCTTGACGCGTTCGAATCAAATACACAAACCAAGGCGTGTCCATGCTCAATTACTGCCCCAACAGTGTACCTAGCAGTTGACGTAGCTCTGATACCTCTTGCTCGAGTGCCGTGACACGTTGAGAAAGGGAGACGTTATCAGACGCGCCAACCGCTTCTGATTCATCCTCTGAATGCATCAACGAATCAATCGACGCATCGGTAAACAAATGCCTGTACCGTGATTCTCGCTTACCCGCTTCACGGGGTAATTTTTGCACCCACTGTTGCTCAACCATGCTTGTCAGTGTTGCTTCGACGTCCGCCATGTCATCAAAGGCGCACAAACGTTGCGTTCGAGTTCTTAGTTCTCCGGGTGTTTGCGCGCCACGCAGTAACAGTACACAAATAATGGCTTTTTGCTGTTCACTAAACGTCAAGTCACCAAATGTCGTGTTACAAAACCGATGCTGGTATTTTGTCACACGACTTCCGCTCCCCTCTTGCGGGCTGACAAGCCTTGCTTCTTCCAACTGATGGATAACATCCAGCACGTCTGAGTCCGACATATCGTAAACAGGATCGCGATTGCTTTTCTGATTCACTGCGGTGGTCAGCGCATTTAAAGTCAGCGGATAGTGATCTGGCGTCGTGACTTCTTTTTCAAGCAAGCAGCCAATAACACGCTGTTGGTATGGGGAAAGCTGTATTGACATAGTAGAGATGGACATAGTTGATGTCTCTATTCGGCTAAATGATTGGCTTTATATCAATTGACGGTGATGCAAGCAATCGCTGTTCACTGCCTTAGGGAACACACGATCCACTCAGCAACCCCGAATACTGGTAGCGGGATCACACCTTTATCACGCGCTTATCCGCCGATCATCCTCCATCAAAGCGTGGCTAATGGTATACTTTGACGAAATGAAGTATGTGGAGAGCACGACATGGGCCTGTTTAGTTCAAAATCTCATCCAAATCATGGGTTATCTATCATTGCCAAAAACTGCAAAGTGGTGGGTGATATCGATCTTGAAGGTGACATTCAAATTGATGGGTTTGGAGAGGGAAATATTACTCAAGCCAATGCTGTTGTTATTTCTGCTTCTGGCCATTTTCGCGGTACCATTCACGCTAAACATATCACTATCAATGGGTTAATCGAAGGTCAGTGTGATGCCGATGCCATCGATATCCTTTCACAAGGAAAAATGAAAGGCGTACTTAACACCGAACAATTAACCATTGAAAAAGGCGGCCTACTCGCCGGCGAAAACCGAGCTACCTTGTTAACGGATACCGTTGTCCCACTGCCTGAACAGAATCGTGCTGAGACCAAACAGGATCCGGACGCGCACCACACCGATCATAAAACACGCTCTTCCTCATCTAAAAAATCATAAGGAGAATCGGTGTATGTCTGATACCGATGCAAACCCAACACAAGTCAGTTTTGAAAGCTTCTCCCCAGAGCTGCAGTGCGTGATTCGCTATGAGCAAGCGCCTGAGGCCATGTACGCAATGATCGCATCTGTCCATGATGCTTCTAGTTCAAGTGTCAAAGAAGCGTGGGAAATACTGCCTGCCAGCGCACAAAATATTCTCGATAACTATGACCAATTTCATGCGCTTGTTGCGATTAGCCAAAGTTATGCAGGTATCGATGCGCTGAGCGAACTCGAGAAAGTCGACTTAAGTGATATGTCTGACGAAGCGAAAGAAAACTACAAAGCCCAAGTACTCGACGATGTACTTAGCTCTTGTGTCAAAGATTTAGCTAAACAGCTTAAACAAGCACGCTTAAAGCCGGGCTTGAAACGCGAATTCCAAGCGATTTTTCAAAAATAAAGAGATAGAGACGGCTAGCGCTAGCCGCTAACCTTGGTCGTTAAGAGTAAGCCCCCAAACGCTGGGGGCTTTTTTTATCGACGAACATTTTTCCTCGGCGAACAAACCAATTAGGCAGACTCACTAAGACGAGCCGCTTTTTCTCGACGCGCTCGAACAGCTGCTGCCAACTGGTGTAGTGCCTTCTCGGTATCATCCCAACCAATGCAGCCGTCTGTGATGCTTTGACCATAGGTAAGCGACTGACCATCCGTTAAATCTTGTCGACCTTCGACCAGGTGGCTTTCAATCATCACACCGAAAATTGCCTGATTTCCAGCGGCGATTTGGCCCGCGATATCTTCACAGACGTCTTTTTGTTTTTGATACTGTTTGCTGCTGTTTGCATGACTTAAATCTATCATTACTTTTTGACGCAGTCCCGCGCCCGTCAACGCGCTGCAAATCTGATCCACGTCTCCGGCACTGTAATTTGGCACTTTGCCCCCGCGTAAAATCAAATGGCAGTCCTCATTACCGGCCGTCGCGACAATGGCTGAATGGCCATACTTGGTCACAGACAGAAATTGATGAGGGGCACTGGCAGAGCGAATCGCATCCGTGGCAATTTTTATATTGCCATCCGTTCCATTTTTAAACCCCACCGGACAAGACAGGCCTGACGCTAGCTCACGATGCACCTGAGATTCTGTCGTTCGCGCCCCGATTGCTCCCCAGCTAATCAAATCCGCCATATATTGTGGGGTAATCATATCGAGAAACTCACCCGCTGCAGGTAAGCCAGTATCGGCGATATCGAGGAGCAGTTTGCGCCCTAAGCGTAAGCCATCATTGATTTTAAAACTATTGTCCAAATAAGGGTCATTAATCAGACCTTTCCATCCAACGGTAGTGCGTGGTTTTTCAAAATAAACCCGCATGACAACTTCGAGATCCTCACTTAAGGTTTCACGTAATTGCTTAAGTTGACGTGCGTAGTCTCGCGCGGCATCTGGATCGTGAATCGAGCAAGGGCCAACCACAACCACCAAGCGATCATCATCGTCGTTTAACACTCGGTGAATCGCCTGACGGGCGTTTACGACGGTCTGCTCTGCCGCCTCTGTTGCGGGGAACTTTTCCAATACAGCAATCGGCGGAAGAAGTTCTTTTATTTGCTGGATTCTTACGTCATCCGTTGGGTGTACACTCATGGGCTTGTCCTGTGTTTGCTTTTATCGTTTACGCGCTAATGCGGCCACTAATGGGCTTACGTTCTTGTGGTTACACGTCTACGCTAACCTGACATCTCTGCGTGTGCAAATATTTTTTTACAGAGAAAATAGTCATCAGTGTTTTAAAAAAATTGACAGGGAGAAATAGGCAGTATTTACGTTGCGGTGCACGACAAGAGAATTCCCACTGCAAACACGACCTCGTTATTGCACTTGTCATACAGAAGCTATTACACTGATCATTAAATATAAAAGGAGTAAATGACGTGATCACACGCCTAACCACTAGCGCACTCTTGGGGATATGCCTTTGGGCTCCAACCGCCCAAGCGACCAATTTTGACTATAACCATATTCAAGTCAATGCATTAGGCAATCCTAGTGGGCTGGGTGGTTTAGCACGTTTTGCGTTTACCGAAGGGGCGCATTTTGTCGTCAAAGGGAATACGCAATTTGAAGGGGACTGGTATACCTCTGGCGGGGTTGGTTTTCATGCTCCTATTAACGAATTTGTTGATTTATACGGCGAACTTGAAGGTGCGTGGTTTAGACGCCCAGAGGATGACAGGCATGATGCCGGCGATTTGGCGACGGTCATCGGTGGTGGTATGCGAGCCTGGATCGCACCGCCCTTTGAGACGAATCTTTATGTCGGTTCGATTATTTTTGACCAAGACGATAGCACCAGCCTTGTCGAAATTGGTGGTCGTTTTCACTCAACAGAAGCGTTATCTCTCGGCGCAACCTGGCGTGCTAATGGTTTAGAGCAAAACCGCTTGATTTTCTCAGTCAGATACCTGTATTAATAGCCTGTGATTCATTGCTCTTCTTCTACAGCGTGATCATACCAGTGTGATCTTCTCTCGCTGGTGAAAATTTTAATCTAAGCTAAATTAAACGTAGAGACGTACCACTCTGGTAAAAAGTGGGCGTCTTTAGTGCGTGGTGTAACACTCACGTCTGACGCTTGTCGTCATTGTACGTGAGAACTGTCGGAGGGTATAACGATGGTGATGACTCAGCGTATTGGTGAATTTGAGAGAAAAATACAAGAGGCCTATCAAGAAGGTAACATTGAAACGGCTCACCGCTTAGAGGAGCAGGTCGCGTTATTGCGGCGGCGTAAGCTAAAACCTGCTGCTGATTTTAAAGCAGCCAGTCAGGTAGAAGACTTTCACGATGTTTCTGACGGGGATTACTACGATAGCTAACACATCACCATAGAAGCGTCCAGAAATCACATTCTCATAAAAATGTATTTTATGTAAAAAGCCTTCTCCAAAGGAGAAGGCTTTTTTATTTGCTGCCTAAAAACATGTGTTTAAAAAGGACGACTACAGCAAATTATTGTGCGGCACGCTCACGACGAACGATCCATGCCGCGGCAGTAATAAAGGCAACGACCAGTGCAGTTTCCACAGCAACACTCCAGTTTCATTGATGATTAAAAGACAAAAACCCAAGTTGCCAGCCACTCAAATCGTCTGAAGAATGAGCGACTACCAACAGATGCGCCTAGTTTACGACTCAATGAGCTAAAAATCAGCTATAGAATCGATCTAACGCAAAGAAAAGCGCTTTTTTTGGCAAAATCGACACTTCGATAGATAAAGTTTCATCAACTCACAAAGTTAAACGTGACAGTGCGCAGTTTTAGCTAGGTGTTTATTGTAAAAATCGCTGAGCTAACTGATTGAGAAAAGCAGAAATGGTAATAAAAGATTATTAGGCTCGTCGACTCCGCTGCACCAGGGGGATACAGCGGATAGTCACGACAAAAGATAGACGTATTGTGGCGTTAGGATTCAGGTTTTGTTTTCTTTTTTGCTAACGGCACATCGCCGACAGGCACATTGTTGTAAAAGCTCTTATCTCGTTTTTTCGGGGCTTTAGGCTGCTTTTTAACCGGTGTTTTCTGGCGTTTTGCCGGTCCAGGCGATTTTTTATTAGGGACTTTTTTCTCTTTAAAGCCTTTAAATTTACCCTCTAGGCCTTCTATTGCCGTAAATTCAAGCTTTTGTTGCAAGAAGCCTTCAATATTTTTAAAGCTTCGCCAGTCTTTCGGCCCAACCAGTGAGTAAGACAGGCCTTGGTGCCCTGCCCGACCAGTCCGTCCCACGCGATGCACATATTCCTCAGCGTGTTTTGGCATATCAAAATTAATGACCAAAGACACATTCAACAAATCTAAACCGCGTGACGCAACATCGGTAGTGACCAACACCTCATGAAAGCCGCGCTCAAACTCATTCATAATACGACTACGTGATGCTTGGTTTAGCTCACCACTCAACGCAATCGCTTTATACCCTGCCTGTGTAAATCGCTCAGCCAATCGTTCCGTGTCTGCGCGAGTGGCAGTAAAGATCATGACTTGCTTGTGCACGTTGGCTTTCATCAAGTGCTCAAGCAAAGCCTGCTTATGATCCAAGTGATCACACAGTACAAAATGCTGCTCAATATCACTGTGCAGTCTTTCCGCTTCACCAACCGCGACTCGCTTAGGAGACTTTAGCATACCGGCAGCAATTTCAGTCACTTGCTGATGATCTAACGTTGCAGAGAACATCAGTGTCTGGCGCAACCTATGCTCAGCATGCGCATTCACGCTATCCAATTGTTCTTTAAAGCCAAGATCGAGCATGCGATCCGCTTCGTCTAAGATCAGCATCTCTAAACCAGATAAAGACACGTTGCGCTGTTTCAAATGATCGGCGAGTCGACCAGGAGTGGCCACCACAAAAGTTGGCGACTGACGAAAAACCTTTGCTTGCTCATTGAAGTTTTCGCCACCCAGAACGAGGGCCGCTTTATGAGTCGTGCCACTGGTCAGCATCCGCAACTGGCCATAAACTTGTTTGGCCAATTCGCGAGTCGGTGCCAATATTAACACGCGTGGATCACGACGACTGAGAGGTTTAGAACGCAAAACACGCTGCATCGCAGGCAGCAAAAACGCCAGTGTTTTTCCCGAGCCCGTTTTCGATGACGCCAGCAAATCTTTCCCTGCCATCACAACAGGAATTGCCTGACGTTGAATATCAGTTGGCTGTTCAAATCCACGGTGGGCAATGAGCGACAGTAAGCGTCTATCGAGTCCCAAATCGTCAAATTGCAAGGTATCACTCCAAAGGTAAATCAAAAGCAAAAGGCGCACACGCGCCATTTAAGGCGGCGAATGCTATCATACTTTACGCAAAAACACCGCACCAAAAATTTCGACACTCCAATATCCAGACGCTGTGATTACATGTATGTCTGTCTACGTTATCTGCGAAAAAAAGGCATCAGCCCGCAAGTTTGTTAACAAAATGTTGACGCACAAATAAACATCAATGTAGCGTTACAGGTAAGACCAGATAACAAGGAGTGTCTATGTTCTCGTCTCCACTCGCCCGTGCGAATCAGCATCTATCACTATTCGGTTTCCTAAAAGTCCCAATGATTGGCTGGTGCCGACCCAAGATCCTTTCGATCGACGATAAACATGTCACGATGAAAATTCCGCTAGGTCGACGCACCAAAAACCATTTGAACAGTATGTATTTTGGTGCTTTAGCCGTAGGGGCTGATGTAGCGGGCGGCTTTCTAGCGATGGCGATGGCAGAGCAGCGCGGTGTGAAGATTAGCCTTGCGTTTAAATCGGTACAAGCCGATTTCCACAAACGTCCCGAAGGGGATGTCATTTTCACCTGCCAAGATGGCGAAAAAATCAGTGCCATGATTGGCAATGCCATAGAGACAGGTGAACGCATCAACCAGCCGGTGACTATTGTCGCAACGTGTCCAAGCTTACATGGTGATGAACCAATGGCAACCTTTGAGCTTACGTTATCAGTGAAACACATCACTGATTAGCGCGTCGGCTTAACCGTAACAGCCTCGGCAACGCAGAAAAAAACCAGATTATCGGTCAGCAGATAATCTGGCTTTTTATCAGTAATCGTTAGCGATAACGACAATACAAAAAGCTCAGCGCACTCATTCTGACATCCGTGATACGGGTGCAAGAATCACTGAAAAATCATTGACTTTATACAAGCACAATAAAGCTGCGGATTTCATCGGTAATACACCGAGTTATCAACCGTTTCTGTGGATGACTTTAAAGTTATACACAGCTGGCGTTTTTCTTACTTTGAAAAACACAGCACCGCGCTAAGCGATGCCGGTTGATCGTTATTCAGGGTGATAACGAATTTGATAGAAAATGCGATACAACACCGGCACCACAATCAAGGTCAGCACGGTAGCAAACCCAAGACCAAACATGATGGTCACTGCCATAGGCCGGAAAAATACATCAGGTAGTAGGGGTAGCATCCCCAAAATGGTTGTAATTGCCGTCATACAAACGGGTCTCACACGACTAACCGCAGCATCAACCACGGCCTGGTATCGCTGTTTTCCACTCTCAACCTCTATATTTATCTGGTCGATTAGCACAATTCCGTTTTTAATCAACATCCCACTTAAACTTAAAAATCCCAGTAAAGCCATAAAGCCAAACGGTGTATCAAGTAACAATAAGCCAGTGGTCACCCCGATGACGGCCAGCGGTACCGTTAGCCAAATAATGACCGACTCTTTCACTGAGTTAAATAGCAAAATAGTGACCAAGAACATGAACAAATAGCCAAGCGGCATAATACTAAACAGCCCTTCTTTCGCCTCCTTGGAAGACTCATGCTCACCGCCCCATTCAATGCTGTAACCATCCGGCATCGGTATCGATTCAATATCGGCACGTACACGGCTCAATACGGTCGCGGCAGTCGTTTCTCGCAATGGATCAGGGTCGGCCAAAACAGTTAGCATACGTTTACGATTCTTCCGCATAATGATCGGATCTTCCCAACGCATGTCATAATCCAGGATGACCTGCTGTAAGGGAATATAATCTTGCAATGCTGGACTCCAGATTTTCATTCCTTCAAGCGTATTGATATTGACGCGCTCTTCATCCGGCAGTCGCGCAACAATGGGCATTAAATTGGTACCATCACGATAAACACCAATCCGCTTGCCACTAAATGTCATCGCCAGTAGCTCGTCGACATCCTTTTTGGTGATCCCATAACGACGTGCTTGGCTTTCATTAAATTCAGGTTCCAGCACCTTGGTACGGTTGCGCCAATCGTGGCGAATATTGACGGCATCGGGATCATCATGCAGCCGCGCTTCCACTTTTTTCGCTATCGCACGAAGTTCAGTGGGGTCGGAGCCAATAATACGTGCCTCGATTTTAGATCCCGTCGATGGTCCCAAAGAAATCGGTTTCAGTTTTAACTGTGCATTGGGGTGTTGGCGACGTACATACTCGCGCACCAATCCCATCGTTGATTTCACATGCTCATATTGGTCTACTCTTACTATCAGCTCACCGTAGGCGGCATAGCTTTTCTCAGGTGAGTAGGTCAGCATAAAACGTTGCGATCCCTGCCCAGCACTGGTAGACACATAGTTCACCCCTTTTTGCTCGCTGAGCCAGCTTGACACTTCGTCAAGCGTATCTTGTGTGGCGCGAATATCAGTTCCTTCCGGTAACCACACATCAACCATGAACATAGGCGTGGTTGAGTCAGGGAAAAAGGACTGCTTAAGATGACCAAAACCATACACGCTCGCACCTAGCGCTAAGACCATCACCAGCAAAGTGAGGTAAGCATGGTGCATGCACGCAGTTAAAAAGCGCTTATACACCACAAAAAGAATACCATTATAGGGATCGCTTCCCTCGTCGCCCTCTTCTAAAGGCGTTTCTTTAAAAAAGAGGCTCGCAAAGAAAGGGGTCAATGTGATCGCGGTAAACCAGCTCAATAGCAAAGAAATTAGCAATACGGTAAATAGCGTTCCACAGTATTCCCCTGTCGCGTCTTCGGACAAACCAATCGGGGCAAACGCGGTGACCGCAATAACCGTCGCCCCCAACAACGGCCATTTCGTTTGTGTAACAATGTCATGCGCCGCTTGTAATCGTGTTCGCCCGCGTTTTAGTCCGACAAGGATCCCCTCCACCACCACAATGGCATTATCGACTAACATCCCAAGGGCTATCACTAAGGCACCAAGAGAGACGCGTTGCAGGTTGATCTCGAAATAGTACATGAACACAAAAGTGCCAAGCACAGTGAGCAAGAGCACTAGCCCAATCAATAGGCCCGAGCGCAAACCCATAAAGAACAACAGCACCACAATTACGATCGCCACCGCTTGTCCCAAGCTCGAGACAAAACCGGTGACTGAGTTATCTACTTCGTCAGGTTGGTTATAAACATGATGAACGTGAATACCTACCGGCTGATCGCTATTCAGCTTGGCTAATCGTTTATCTACTTTTTCACCCACTTCAACCACGTTGACGCCATCAGCAAACGAGATCCCAACCTGGAGTGCCTGCTTACCATTGTAAGCAATAATTTGACGCGGGACTTCTTGGTATCCACGTTTAATATCCGCCACATCACGTAGGTAAATTAATCCCTCGGAACCTGCTTCTGTTAAAATCAAACTGCCCAATTCTTCAACAGAAGAAAACTCGCCAGTTGGGTGAATACGGATATATTCATCACCGACCCGCAACGCCCCTGCGTTACTGACCAGATTTTGGGTCGCTAACAGGTTAAACAGAGTATCTGGCGAGATCCCCAGGCTACTCAATCGTTGAATTGAGACCTCGACAAAGACTTGTTCTTGCTGAGCCCCACTAACTTGTACCTTGCCCACGCCATCAACAAGCTCCAGCTCACGACGCAAAAAATCAACATAATCTTTTAGCTCGCTGTAACTGTAACCCTCTCCAGTTACTCCAAGTAAGATGCCGAATACATCGCCAAAATCGTCTTTGACTGAAGGTGGATTAACGCCAGGCGGTAACTCGCCTCGGGCATCATGGACCTTTCGTCGCAATTCATCCCAAATTTGCGGCAAATCATCTGAACGATATTTGGGTTTCATTTTAACTGTAATTTGCGAGAGGCCTCGGCTAGAAATCGATCTCACCTCGTCAACATAAGTCAGCTGTTGTACCGCTTTCTCCAGTGGATAGGTGACTTCTTCCTCCACTTGTTGCGGTGTCGCCCCCGGGTAACTGGTGACGATCATCGCATCTTTGATCGTAAAAGCAGGATCTTCGAGGCGCCCTAATCCTAGGAATGCAAGGGTGCCGCCGATAAGAAAAATCAGGGTGATCATCCAACTGATCACCTTGTTTTGAATAAAATAACCCGCCACACCTTGCTTCATGATGCTTGTTCCTCTTTTGACGCCAATTCTACTTTTTGTCCTTCAGACAGATGGTTGGCACCGCCGACGACGATACGCTCACCCATAGAAACTCCCGTTACGACTTCAATCTGTTTCCCATGAATGCGGCCCATTTCGACTTGTCGTTTGCTTACCGTTTGGGAGGCCTCATCGTAGACCCAAACATAACTATGATCGCGATCGAGTGGATCGCCATCTTGATTGAAAATCGCTTCGATAGGGACTGAAAGGCCTGTACGCGTCATTTTTAATCCATCACGAGCAATACTGACTTGTACCGGCATGCCATCCAATATGAATTGGTCATCAGGCATTGGCATTGTCAACGTCACCACGAATGCCCCACTGTTGGGATCTGGCTCTGCGGTGAATTCATCGACGGTGGCTTTGTATGACTGCCCTTGCTCAGTAACGACCTTAGGTTGCAAGCGTGTTTGCACAGATGCTGCATCCCCACCGGCATTGTGACTAAAAAGAACATCTGGGACCTGAACGCGAATATCAGCGCGTGACGCATCATGAATATTCATAATCCCTTGTCCCGGAGCAATCGTCTCGAAAGGTTCTGCGTTCACTTTCGATATCACTCCATCAGCGGGGGCTTTCAATGCGACATAAGATAAACGGAGATTAGCCAAGGCTAATTCTGCTTGTGCAATTTGTCGCTGCGCTTTTAGTTCATCAAACTGAGACTGGGCTAGCATTCCTTTTTCAACAAGCGGTGCCGAACGCTGATACTGTGAGTTAGCAACGTCGAATTTTGCGTTCGCATTTTCAACCGCTAAGCGATAGTCCGTCGGTTCGAGACGGGCGAGGACCTGTCCTTTTGACACACGATCCCCGGCTTGCACATTAATGGCTTGAATTTCGCCCGGCACCCTAAACGCTAACTTGGCTTTATCGGCGGCAGCGGCAACCGCGGGGAAAGCAATCCGCTCATCCAACTGTTGTTGTGCGACTGTATGAGTTGAAACAACAGGCAAAGGTGCTGAATGAGACGCCGGATCAGGTTGACAGCCACTGATAACGCTTAGCCCGAGTACCACGCTAAGCCAAAGCAGCACCTTGATTAATTTTATTCTCATAATCCTCGCTCCTTCACCCAAGCTCTCACTCGATCACCGGCTTCAAGTGCGCCCGCACCCGTCACGACAATGACATCGCCATTGTCAAGCCCAGAGGTAATCTTGCCGTTTTTGAGCACGACAGGAACCAAGGTGATCTCTCCGTCTTCATTCACCCGCCAAACCGCACTTCCTGAGTCTGATTGCACCACTGCCGTATCAGGGATTTGGGGCTGTGATTGCGCCGGTATGGTGACATGGACTTTCGCAGCCATCCCTGGTAATACATTGACCGCATCGGGTCGACTCAGACTGACCGTGACATGATAAGACGCGGTTTTTGGATCCGCTTCAGTATCGATCTCTTTAAACTGAGCCGAAAATTGGCGATGCTCATACGTGTCAAAAGAAACACTCGGCGTTAAGGTATCAAGATGCTGGGCGAAATAGTGAAAGTAGCGCTCCGGTAACTGGAAACTCACGTTAATAACATCTTTAGATTGAATATGCAGCACCGGAGATTGTGCTTGAGTAAACTCGTTGCGCTCTTTCATTCTTAATGACACGGTGCCTGCATACGGCGCTTTGAGCTCGGTGTAATTTAGGTTGGTTTGTGCCTGTTCAAGACCAGCCGCAGCTTCGCTTAGTGCCGAACGCGCTTCATCAAACCGCTGCTCCGAAATAACTTTATCATTGTGTAACCGATCAGCACGGTTAAATTGAACCTGAGCAAGCTGGTATTGTGCACGCGCTTTGTCTAACTGCAGTGAGTACTGTTGATTATCAAGCGCCGCGAGCATCTGCCCTTTCTTGACATCCATTCCTGCTTTTATCGGCATAGATTCAATAACGCCTGAGACTCGAAATGACAGTAACGCTTTGTTATCTGCTTCAACCTGAGCGGGGAACTCCCGGGTTAATCCTTCTTCATTCGTTACCACAGTCAATAACTTAGCAGGACGCGTTGGCGTCTCTGAGGGAGAAGATATCGCTGGCTCACCACACCCAAAAAGGATGAGAGCAGCGCAACTGGCTAATACAAAACGCTTTATCATCAGCTTATCCTTAACAATAAAACCTAGAGTCCGACAGCAACTGTCAGACCCTAGGTCTTTGATGGGTCTTTATTTTTCATTCTAACCGACACTGAGTGTTATGCTAACCAGCGCCAGAGCATGTATCAAGATGTTTCCGATAAACTGGCTGTTTGTTCGACAATTAATGCTGTTTGTTTCTCAATAGGAAGAATGTAGGGCTGCAACGATTCCAGATCTTCATGCGGTGACTTTTCCAACTCTAGACACGTTTTCGACAGTTCGTTCGCTCCGATCATGGCTGCTGCACCTTTCATTTTGTGTGCGAGTTTTTTAACTTTACCCACATCTTGCTGTTCAAATGCTTGCTTCAGCGCGGTTAAATCTTGGGTTTGATTATTAACATATTTATTAAGTAGCATGGTCACTAGCTCCATACTATCACCTACTTGATCTTTGACATGCTGAACGTCAATGGGGTATGAGTCACTCATGGCAGGTTCTCCATCATCTTGGGGCTGAGCTTCAACGCCGCTATCATCGCCATAACGGACCGAGTCTGGGTTAGCGTAAAGTAGTAACAATTCAATTAATTGATCTTTACTAAACGGTTTAGCTAAATGCCCATTCATTCCCGCGTCCACACATCGCTCAGCGTCCCCAGACAACGCATTGGCTGTTACCGCTAAAATTGGCGTGTGTTTATCGAATTCACGGATCTGCCGAGTCGCTTCAAAGCCATCCATTTCCGGCATTTGGCAATCCATCAAAATGATATCGAAAGGGGTCTTTTTGTGCAGTTCAAGCGCTTCTTTTCCGTTCACGGCTAGCGCTCGTTGGCAGCCGAGTTGTGCCAAAATAATATCAATAAGTTCTTGGTTAACAAGATGATCCTCTGCCACCAATACATTGAGATCAAAATTGATACTGTCGTATTGCCCCGCATCCGGACTTGGATCAACTAACGTATGTTCATCTTCGTTCAATACTCTATAAAGCTCAGCATGGTAAATGGGACAAGTCAGCGTGGCCATTCCTGTATCATGATGCCCATCATGACTGATTGCGATACACTTATGCACGCTGCCGACAAATGCCTGGCAGCCTTGCATTTTGTCTTGATCGACCATTAGGACCGTCTGTTCAGGTTCGCCCAGTTCAAGGTTTCGTCCATCAGAGCATGGCGTTAGCGCGAGATTAAAACCTTGTAAATAAGCAGTCAGCGTCTTAGTCAATATTCTATCGCCAGAGACTAAAAATATATGATAACCCTCAAGAGCGTTGCTCAAGTCGTAACTTGATAAGAGCGTACAATCAGGATTAGGGACACTAATCGACACTTCCGCGACAAAAGTAGTCCCTTGGTTTTCTTGACTGCGTATATAAATATCCCCATCCATTAAACGCAAAAGCTTGCGACAGACGGGCAAGCCCAGGCCGGTTCCTTGATAAGAGCGAGAATACGAATTATCAACTTGCGTAAAATTCTCGAAAATAGCATCATGACGATCTTCCGGAATACCAATTCCGGTATCCTCGACTTCCATGACAAGCTTGGTGATGCCACTGTCATCATGCGTTTGAAATAGATTAACACAGATATGACCGCGCTTAGTGAACTTCACTGCATTACCAACAAGGTTAATAATCACTTGTTTATAACGCATCGCATCTAATTCAATGTCACATGACATGTTGGGGTCGATATAGCAATGGAGACGTAATTGTTTTTCAGCCGCTTTCGCCGTAAATATACTTAGAGATTCATGTACGATCTCAGCCAAATCTACCGACTGCTTGCTAAGCGTCATTTTACCTGCTTCTATTTTGGTGAGATCGAGCACATCATTAATAATATTTAATAATGCCGTCGATGAATTCTGTAGGGTGTCAACAAAATAGCGTTGCTGTTGCGTAAGCGACGTTTCCATCAATAGATTAGACATCCCCACAATCCCATTCATGGGTGTGCGAATCTCGTGACTCATCATTGCTAAGAAGTTAGTTTTTGATTCATTTGCGCGCTCAGCTTGTTCCTTCGCTCGCGCCATTTCTCGTGAAATCATATCGTTCAGTGCTTTCTGTTGCACAAAGTGCACCATCGAACTCAAACTTGATAAAATCGGCTCTATCCAGCTTTGTAACTCTTCATTGTATGTCGTAGACTCATCAAAAAGGCAAACCACACCAACCATTTGATTTGACATGTAGAGCGGCGTGCCAAACACATTAACAATCATTTTCTGGTTATTACCGGCAACACCTGCCATCTGCAGACTACGCTTGCTCTGTTTCGTCTCAATAATATCTTCGATTAAGCCACGAACAAATTCCTCACCAATAAAGTTATTTTTAACCAGGCGCGTTTGTGCCAAAATACGGTAAGGGAGGTTGTAATCTATATCATCATCGTCATGATGGCCGACTTCAACAATAATACCATGATTGCTCTCACCAATACGCAGTAGAATGTCTAACACATCTTTAAAGCTCTTTTTAAAGTCCTCACGTATCAAAAATTTATCTTGTAAACTCTTCATCGCCGAGAAAAGCTCAGCACCTTTGGACACTTTTTGCTTGTCCAGATGTTGCTCAGTGATATCACGTATAATGGCGACATTAAGTGCGCGAGGATCTTCGTCTTTAATGGGGGTCGATTTCACTTGTACAACGCGAACGCCCCCGTCAGTCTCTATTTCATAGGAGCGTTCAACACGTCCATTCAAGCCGTAAAGAGCTTGAGAAAAATATCCACGAGAATTAGGCGTAACACGAGAAATTATCGTGGATAAACTGATTGCTTCGTCGGGAACCGACTCAAGTTCGAAAAGCTTTTTTGCCGACTCATTGATTGTAATAATGCGGTGTTTTTCGCCCAGCACTAACAAAGCATCCGTATAACTATGAATAACGGTATCCAAATATGCGCGACTTCTCTCTGCACGATTTATTTGCTTGGCATATTTCCAAATAAAAAAAACCACTAATAGATTCAAAAGTACGATTTGTGTCGCTGTACGGAGCACTTCTGTATTTAACTCTCTATTAATATAACGACTATCTTGATAAATGATTAGTTTACCCACCTGGACAGACTGGCTGGTTTCATTGTAAACCATTGGAACGATGACTTTATTTAACTCGTCACTGGAGCGCATACCTTTGGAGTCAGTCACATAACGAAACTGATCATTAGAGTCAGTTAACTCTAAACGGTGTACATAGCGTGATCCCATTTCACTATCTAGATCATTTTGTACATTATTAAAGTCATAGTTCCACATTAACGTTGGTAACCGCTGCTTTAAACGTTGGGTAATCGAATTAATGTCTTGATTCATGTCTGATTCAAGGCGTTCTTTCGCAACGTGATAATTATAGTATCCGAAAACGCCCAGTAATAAGGTCGCCAATACCATTAAAACGACGGCTAGCCGCATCCCTACTTGATTCATCATTTACACCTGCATCGTTGCAGCCAAGGTCTGAGTTTGAAAACGTGCTTTATCGAAAGCTTTGAGTACAGCACGTTCTTTTAACGTCATTTTCTCACATACTGAGCCGACCCACTCCCAATTGGCATGCTCAATGTGCTTACATAACATTAACAATTCACCATAACGTCCTGATTGAGACAAGAGTGCATTTTTCGCTTCTTGGTCGAGATCAAGTTTCCCAACTAAATCTTCCATTGGCGCTGCCAACATAGCATCAAGCAGTGAAAAGGCACCAACTAAAAAGGCCTCATCAGGATCCATACCTTTTATCATTGGCGCCGCCTGTTGCATAAAAATCGCACGGAGTATCGCGGATGTCTGCAAATGAGAGCATTCTTGATGATTCATATTCGACATAATGAGTAAGGATATTAACCGACGCAACGACTCGAGCCCTAGATAGACAACCGCTTGCTTCGGGTTTGTGATCGGCTTTTTTTTCGATTTAGCCAGGATGTTCGCACTGGTTACAACTTTATAGAGTAACGAGACATCACGAGAAATCACGTCAGTGATTTCATCAATATCATGAGGACTACGATTAATCACGATGCAAGCATCTAATAAGCTGATCACGGATGGCGCCACATCATTATGACTTTTTACTTGCGGTTGTTCAAAAAAATAGCCCTGAAACAGGCTAAACCCAAGTTGCTTGGCCAGCATAAACTCTTCTTTCTTTTCAACTTTCTTAGCAAGAAACCGGATGTCTGGATAATCCGACATTGTGCTAACCCAGTTCATCGGCTCCTCTTTTGCCATACTGACAGTAATGACATCAAACAGATGCAAATGCCGCTGCCAGCGGTTAGTAAACACAGTGCTGTCACCCTGTATCGTAAACCCTGCTTTTCGGTAGGCCTCTAGCTGTTTAATCAGTACAGGCGTTGCTTTGCACGTCTCCGTAATATAGAGAACCAAACGCGCGACAGGAATAGAAAAGGGTATCTCATCTAATAAGGCCGTTTCTGAGAAACTCACGACATAGCGCAAATCATCATCAAGCTCCTTCCCCGAGAGAAAGTTAGCACTTAGAATCCGTGATGTTGCAGTATCTTCATCAATCGAGGGAAATTTGTTTTGTAACCCTTCACGAAATAATAAATCGCTACCCCACTGATTTTGCTTGTCGTCAAAGATCGGCTGGCACGAAAAAAAAATCTCACTCACAATGTACTCCCCCCAAAACGATCCCTTAGTACAAACTTAGACCAAAGGAAGGACTTTTGATCGTTTTTTTGATTAAAGTGAGTATGTTAAGTCCATTTCCCTACCAAGATAGTGCCTTTTACTTGGGAGAAATCATGAATTTTGCTACGCTTCCCGCAAAGACACTAAGAGGATAAATCATGGATATCTTAAACCAACTCGCTGATGATGCCCCCGAGCACGAGCCGGATTCGTTACCGTCACTCGACGAACAAAAAGCGATTGTGGCAAAACTCAAAGCGCTTGAGGAAAAAGGCGAGCTCACCGACGACGTATTGGCGCAGTATTTTGCCGCCAAACAAAAAGACACAAGCGACGAAGAAGAGTAAGAACAACACGAAAAAGTGACCGCGTCACTTTTGAAGTTTATCTTGCTCTATTTAGAGTTATGCCAATGAAAAGCATTGGCGGCGCAGGATTGATACTTGCGTGACAGGGATAGATAGCAAGTGAGCGAAAAAGATACGCCCCGAGATCACTCTCGGGGCTTTTTTTGGTTTACTCAGGCGCAATGCCGTCGGTTTTCGCCGCACAAATAAAATCATTTTTGTGCAAGCCTTTAATCTTATGCGACCACCAAGTCACGGTCACTTTACCCCACTCCAGCAAGATAGCAGGATGGTGGCCTTCTTGCTCAGCCAACTCAGCCACTTGGTTGGCAAACGCCCACGCCAACTTGAAGTTGCGGAAGGTGAACTCACGTTCGAGCTGATCAATCCCATCTCGTGTTACTTTGCGCCATTGCGGAATGTCTTTGAGCAGCGCCGGCATTTCCTCAGCGCTGACCAAAGGGGCATCAATATTACAGGCTTCACATTTCAACTCAGTTAATTCAGACATGTTGCGTTTCCTTTTGCTGTTCTGTCTTTTTCGGTTTAGGCGGGAACAAAGGCGCATGAAGGCCCAGTTCCATGGCTTGATGCACATCAGCAATCAAATCACGTTGGCTGATGGCAAATAAATCGTCAATCGACTCAATGGTAAAGTAAATGGGTTGCATAATGTCAATCCTATATGGCGTGCGCATGACATCTATCACTTCTAAAGGCTTACGCACCGCTTTGTCGCTATTAAAGGCGTACTCGGTCTCCGCCGGTGAAGACAAAATCCCGCCGCCATAAATACTGCGATTGCCTTGCGAGTCACTGAGTAAACCAAATTCGACCGTAAACCAATACAAGCGTGCAAGATAGACGCGCTCTTTGGGCGTGGCCTTCTTGCCCAGTTGACCATACATATGGGTAAATTCAGCGAACGCTGGGTGGGTAAGCATCGCACAGTGACCGAAGATCTCATGAAAATAATCCGGCTCTTGCAAGTAATCAAAGTCTTCTTTGGTGCGCAAAAAGGTCGCCGCGGGGAATTTTTTATCCGCCAATAAGGCGAAGAAATGGTCGAAATCAATCAATGCAGGCACGGGGGCCACTTGCCAGCCCGTCTCTCGCATTAACACTGCATTGACATCTGGGATCTGTGGCACCGTGTCATGCGGCAAGTCGAGCAGTCGTAAACCGTCGAGATATTCCTGACACGCTTTGTCCTTGATACACGCAAGCTGCCGTGTGACTAACTGTAGCCATACATCGTTTTCTTGTGCCGACCAGGCTACACGACCTAGCTCATCAAGTGGTTTGGATTCGTATTTACTCTGTTTCACGTTCACCGCCTTGTGTCGTTGTCTGGCGTAAAAATCGCGCGTAAAAAGCGGCCCTTAGCCTTACGCAATGTTTCCGTTACTCACAGATTACGTCGACTTTGCAGAGAAAATCATCTCCTCACCTCGGTTTTAATTTTACTTTTGCGTAACATTTATTTTACATTGTGCGTTCAAAAGGCTGTCGCTACGGGTAATGCCTCACCCTCGAGGGATCCGCGTGCTTGCATGGCTCGTAGTGGTTGAGAAAGGCCTAACTGCAGGGACGAGTGATGAATTTACAACTGAGCGAACTGATAAATTACGACAACATTGACAAGATTCAGATCCGCGGCATTGATGGCATGTTATATCAAGCAATAGCCTTTTTGCGTCACGGCGATACGGTGGAGCAGAAGCTAATTTATCAAGGCGATAAACCTTATTTATCTCGCAGCTTGCTGGCGGTAAAAGATGATTTTGAATGGGTTATTGCCGCGCAATATGTATTGGTCACTGACACGGCATATGATGAAATGATAGGGCTTGGCACGGAAAAGCCTTTGTCGACTTTGGAGCAGCCATTGCATTGGAAATAACGCAACAATGCCCCAACCTATGGGGCAATTTCTTCCCCGTCCCACGCAAACAGACGCCCAGTATGACGACTGTCTAGGCCATCCAATACCGACAATAAGTAGCCAGCCGATTGAGCCGGGCTGAATAATTTACCGGGCTTAACATTGGCTTGGAATGGCGCGGATAAACGACTATCGACGGTCCCCGGATGCAGACCAACCACGGTCAATGATTTGTCCTGGCGGCCAAGTTCAATGCTCATGCATTTGATCAGCATGTTCACCGCCGCTTTACTTGCACGATAGGCGTACCAACCGCCCGCACGGTTGTCACTAATACTGCCCACGCGCGCCGACAAGATAGCGAGCTTCGCCTCAGCGTTACGTTTCAGTTTGGCCGCTAGATGTTTGCTCAACAGCAGCGGCGCAACGGCATTCACATCAAACAGCTGGTGCATGGCCTCACTGCTGCACGCCGCGAGGCGTTTTTCTGGGCTGACCGCATCATCATGAAGCATCCCCGAGGCAATGATCACCGCGTCTAGACTGTTGTCGTCGATGTGCTCGGCCGCCGCTTGTATCGATGCGTCATCGCGAATGTTCACTGTCACCGGGGTGACCTTTTCACTTATTTCGGCAAGTAGCGCGGGGTGACGCCCCAAGGCAAAGACTTGCTGAATGGATGGCTTGTCGAGCAATGCGCGGCAAAAAGCTTCACCAATCGCGCCACCTGCGCCGACAACCGCCACACGCTGCATGGAATCACTGTTCATTCTCTTGGCTCCTCAAACAAAAAGAGATGCAAACTGCATCTCTTTAGTTAGGGATGAGGCGATCTTGTCGATCACCGTACGTTAAAACTATAGCTTACGTAACACAACCATGAGGTAAAGCCCGCCTATCAAGGAAGCAATGATCCCAGCTGGCATTTCTTGCGGATACAGCCATTGTCGTCCTAGCCAATCGGCAAACAGCATCAATCCCATGCCAATCAATCCGGCGGTGATCATGTGCGCGCGGGCATTTTTCGCACCCCAACTGCGCGCAATATGCGGAGCCATCAAGCCGACAAAACTAAGCGGCCCTACCACCAAGGTGGCACTGACGGTCATGACCGCGACGAGGGCCAGCAACAGCATGCGGGCACGCCCTACCTTTACCCCTAGCGATTGAGCAGTTTCGCCACCGAGCGGCAAAATATCGAGCCACCGCTGACACATCAATCCCAGTGCCACCAGCACCGCCGCAACCAAGGCCAATGTAGTCACTGTGCTGTCGGTCACATAATAGGTTGAGCCTGAAATCCAAGCGAGGACTTGATACGCGCGAGGATCACCGCCCGCCATCAAGAAGCTTTGTACCGCTTGCATCAGTGCGGCAATGGCTACGCCAGTGAGCAACACCTTTTCTGGCTGGAAGCCGGTTTTGTGATTGAGTAGCACAATCAACGCCAAGGTCGCGCCCGCACCGATTAATCCGCCGACATACAAACTCAGCATAGACGCGCCCATGCCCGCAAAAATAGTGACAATCAGCCCCAGCGCCGTGCCGGCACTGATCCCCATCACCTCAGGGCTCGCCATCGGGTTGGCACTTAAACGCTGAAGCACGGCACCCGCAACAGCAAGCACACCGCCCGCCAATGCCGCCGCCAGTAAGCGTGGCAAGCGCCATTCCAACAAAGACCAATCGCCGCTGAGCGCCAGCCACTGCCAGCCCTCACTTTGACGCGATACGGTGGCAAAAATCACCACACCTAACACCAGTAACATCAACGTTCGGCCTAACGGCCAATCCTGACGCGGTGCGGGCGATCCCGATTGCATCTGTTGGCGTTGACGATTCCCCAGTGACACCCGTGGCAACAACCACAAAAGAAGAGGCGCCCCTAACGCTGCCGTCGCCGCCCCAGTGGGCACCATCATGGCCCGGCGGCCAGGTAACAGTTGGACAGCCAAATCGGTGGCTGCCAACATCAATGCGCCTAAAATCATCGCCAGGCTCAATCGGGTGATGAGCTTACGTGCGCCACATAAGCGCGCAATCGCGGGCGCGGCGAGACCGACAAAGCCAATCACGCCAATCAAGCTAACCACCCACGCGGTCAGAAGCACCGATAGCCCCAGAGCAATTACGCGGATTTTCGCCAGTGATACGCCCAAGCTTTTCGCTCCTTCATCCGAAAGACTCAAGACGTTGAGCGGTTTTAATAAAGCAAGTATCAACAATACCGCCAATCCAACACGTGGCAGTAAGGCTTGCACACTGTGCCAGTCGGTTTGCACCATCGAGCCCGCGCCCCACACCATCATGCCGTGTAGCGCTTCTTGATTCATCAACAGCAGTACAGTGCTGAGCGCACCGCAGTATAGGTTTAGAATCAAACCCGCGATCACCACCACGGTGGGCGATAGGCCGCGTCGCCATGCCAGCGCAAACACCACCAGCATAGTCAGCACCCCGCCAGACATCGCCACCATCGCGCTCGACCAAGTCAATAGCCAAGGGGCATAAAGCGTCGCAAGCATCAGCGCCAAACTGGCCCCGTTTGCAACCCCAAGTGTCGACGGTGAGGCCAGTGGGTTACGCAACACCTGTTGCATTAAAGTACCGGCCAGCCCCAAACACGCCCCAGCCAGTAACGCAGTGACCAAGCGCGGCCACCAGGTTAAATGCATCACCACCCCAATCGACGCACTGTCATCCAGCGACCACAACGACTGCCAAAGCATGGAAACATTCACATCCCACTGCCCCAATTGAGTGGAGGCGAGGCTTAACAGTGCCGTCAGTAACGCCAAGGGTACCCATAATAGTTTCAGTTTCATGACTGCTCCCCTTGTTCAGGGTCGGTCAATGCCACGGTCACAAGGCGCGCAAAGCGTAACGCCGATGGAATCGCACCAAAACTCCATACGGGGTCAATCATCAATGGCGTACGTCCCGTACGTTTAACCAAATATTGCCAAAACATATTGGTCTTAAGGGTTTGCTCCACACCCGCGGGGAGCGGGCGCACAATCACCAGCTGCGCATCAAGGTCTAGCAGCTCGCGGGTGGAAACCATGCTAAACCCCCAACTGTTGGTGGTGTTTTGCCACGCATTGCTGAGCCCCAATTCACTGATGGCGGCGTGATACAAGCTGTTGGTCCCAAACACCCGCACATGGTTGGGGTCTAGGAACTGGATCATCAGCAGCGGGGGCTGTTCACCGGGGATCGTATCGCGCAAGCTCGCCAATTGCTGTTTCGCATTGGCAATCAGGGTTTCACCGACCTCCGGACGGTTGGCCTCATGTGCAATTTGCCGCGTCACGGTTTTGAGCGATGCCCAGCTTAGCCCACTTTCATAGAGAGGAATTGAGCTCACCGGGGCAATAGTGCTCAGCTTGGGCTTCATCGCCTTAAAAATGGGTGAAATTAGAATTTTATCGGGATGAAGCTCGGCCAAACGCTCCATGTTCGGCTGGGTGCGAAGCCCAATATCAACGGTTTTTTCTGGAATGGGCGGGGCTTTCACCCACGAATTGTAATCCGCCTTTTGCGCGACCGCGACGGGCGTCACCCCCAAGGCCAATAAGGTTTCAGTTTGGGTCCAATCCAGCGAGAGAATACGAGGCGACGCGCTGACGCTCGCTGACATTATGGCCGCGGTCAGCCAAACCACAAGCGTCAGAAAAGAGGACTTGATCATACCGGCGATAACTCCCCCGGCATAGCGACCGCATAGCCGGCGGCATGATCGGCAATCGGCATTTCAATACCATAAATCGATTTGAGGGCCGACTCTTGAAACACATCACTAACCGCACCTTGAGTCAGGACTTGCCCGCTGTGCAAGGCGACAATCTCATCACAAAAACGCGCCGCCATATTAATGTCGTGCACCACGATAATGATGGATTTATCCAGCTCTCGGCTGAGTTTACGCACTAAGGTCATCACTTCTACTTGGTGGGCCACATCCAGCGCAGACAGCGGCTCATCGAGTAACAAGTAACGCGTTTGCTGTGCCAGCAGCATCGCAATCCATAGCCGTTGGCGCTCACCGCCCGATAACGTATCAACCAAGCGCTCGGTATAATCTTGGGTGCCAGTCAGCGCCATTGCCTCGTTGATCGCTTGGTGATCGGCTTTGGTCAACCGCCCCAGCAAGCCATGCCAAGGATAGCGACCAAAACTGACCAACTCATACCCAGTTAAGTTATCTGTTGCCGGTAAATGCTGTGGCAAATACGCCACCTCGCGCGCAAACGCTTTTTCTGACCATTTCGACAAGGGCTTTTGGTCTAATGCGATCTGTCCGCTGCTGGTTGCCTGTTGCTGCGCTAACAGCTTTATCAACGTCGATTTGCCCGAACCATTGTGGCCGACCAACGCACAGATTTTTCCTGGCGTAAACGACAAGCTCACCTTATCAAGCAACACTTTTCCGTTGACGGCAAACGCAACGTCCTTTGCCTCTAACATATCCCGATCCTACTGCTTAAGTACAAGCGCGGGATGCGCCTGTCAGTTAATTCTACAGTTGGTAATTTTCCGATGCCTAAAAAGCAAATGCAAACTATTTTGATTTCGCTTTGTGCGCTTAGCGCTTGTTAATCAGAGAAATTAGACCTCAACCACGTCACCATCAGGGATCCAAACACCATTCAGCCTCGTATCACCAAAGGTGAATAGAAGATTGTTGTTACTACTGTCGAGAGCCCTATGTCCCCGCCCATCAGCCTTGTGTGGTTAAAACGCGATTTACGCCTGCGGGATCATGCCCCTTTACAAGCTGCCATTGCCGCTGGGCGTCCCTTGGTGATCCTGTACCTGTTTGAGCCACTGCTGCTCAACGATCCGCACCACTGCGAGCGCCATTGGCGATTTGTCTGGCAATCCCTGTGCGATCTTAATCAACAGCTGGCACCGCTTGGCGGTCATGTCACCATAAGCCAAGGCGGCGCGGTGTCGGTGCTTCAGGCCATCCACCAGCAACAAGCGATTGGCGCGGTGTATAGCCATCAAGAAATTGGCGTCGACGCGACGTTTTCTCGCGATAAAGCGGTGGCGAAATGGCTGGCAAGCCATCAGATCCCATGGCATGAATATCCTACCGGGTCGGTGATCCGCGGCGCTAAAAGCCGAGTCGATTGGGATGCAGAATGGCAAAAGGTGATGCGTGCCCCTCTTGCTGATCCCGATTGGCAACAAGCGCACTGGCTAGATACATCACTCACGCTACCCGCGCTCGAACACCACAAGTGGGATTCTCCCGCGCCACGCTTTCAACCCGGCGGCCCGAGTTGGGCGTATAAAACCTTGCAGTCTTTTTTCCGCGAGCGCGGGCAACGCTATCAACGCCACATCTCTAAACCGCTCGCCAGCCGCAAAAGCTGTACGCGACTGTCACCCTATCTTGCTTGGGGTAACATCAGCGTGCGCGAGATGTATCAAATCACCCTCCTCCATTGGCAGAAAAAGGGTTGGCGGCGTGCGCTGGTAGCCATGGTGTCGCGTTTGCATTGGCACTGTCATTTTATGCAGAAATTTGAAAGCGAGCATCACATGGAGCATCGGCCCGTCAATCGAGGTTACTTACATTTTGAGTACGCAAACGGTCCGCAGAGCGATGCGCATCTGCTCGCATGGCAACAAGGTCATACCGGTTATCCGCTCGTCGATGCCTGTATGCGTTGCCTACACGCCACCGGCTATATCAACTTTCGTATGCGGGCGATGCTGGTCAGTTTTTTAACCCACCACCTACTGATTGACTGGCGGCGTGGTGTGCATCATTTGGCGCAGCTATTTCTCGATTTTGAGCCCGGCATTCACTACCCCCAGTTTCAAATGCAGGCTGGCGTGACAGGCGCCAATACCCTGCGCATTTATAACCCAGTGAAACAATCGCAGGAGCAAGATCCGGAAGGGGCATTTATTCGTGAATGGTTACCCGAGCTTTCTCCCTTGCCCGACAGTTTGATCCACACCCCGTGGCAAATGACCGACATGGAAGCGATGATGTACGGAGTGGTAATTGGCGAAGATTACCCGAAAGCCATTGTCGATATAGAACAAACCGGCAAACGTGCGCGTGATATTTTATGGTCGTTTCGTCAACAAGACGCGGTTCGTATCGAAAAAGCACGGATCCTTGCCACCCATGTGCGTCCAAACAGCCCTGAGCCAACAAATGGCCCTGAGCAACGAATAAGCGATAAGCGGATCAAAAGCCTTGATCACGCGGATAAGCACACAATGAAACAACGGTCACGTGCCACGCAGTCTCCTGGAGGTAACCACGATGGCGCATAAAAAGCCGCATCTGCCCAGTAAGGTATGCCTAACCTGCGAACGCCCGTTTACGTGGCGTAAAAAGTGGGCACGCTGTTGGGACGAAGTTAGGTATTGCTCTGACCGTTGCCGCCGGGAAGGTCGTCGCCATGCGCGAGCGGCGACGCACTGAACGCATCTAAAAGCGAATTCAATTTCGGATGTACCCATTGACGTTTAATCGATACCGCATAGAACGGCTCATACACACTCGGCAGTAAAGCGTAGCGGGTAAGCATACCACTATCTAGCTCATCGCGGACCACCACTTCGGGCATCACCGCTAACGCATCATTGTCTCGGGTTAAAAGGCGCAGCATCGCCATATCATTGGCTTCTGCCATGATGTAAGGCTTGAGTTGATATTGCGCAGAGATGGCATCAAACCCCGAGCGAATTGGGTTATCGCCATAAGGCAACACCCACGCTTGGTGTTGATAGCTGGCGTCTAAGGTGGGCGACAAAGCTTTACCCGGCCAACCTATCACCGCCACTGGCTGGCGCGCTAGTTGCTGATACTGCCAAATCTGTTTATTGGTGCCACGCACCGCAATATTGGTCAGTGCTAAATCCAGCTGGTGATCAGACAGCGCATGAAGCAAGCCGGTTTGATCCATCGACTGCAACACATAGCGGCACTCTCGTTGATTGACCAATGGCTGAATAAACTGCTCGATAAAGTTCCGCGACATGGTGGATAAGGTGCCAATGCGAATCGTGGCACTGGACAGCGCCCCGCCACTGGATAGCAACTGCTCTAACTCTTCCCCTTGGCGAAAAATCTCTTCGGCATAGTTCATCGCTTGATAGCCACTTTCGGTCAACGTCAATGTACGACCTTGCCGCTCAAACAATTGCACCTGCATCGCCTGCTCAAGCTGCTTGATTTGTGACGACAGCGCCGACTGCGAAATATGCAGGTTACGGGCGGTCTGGGTCAGGTTGCCATGGCGTGCCACCTGCCAAAAATAATACAAATGATGGTAGTTAAGTCGGCTCATCGTTCTCTAAAAAAGAATGAAAAGTAATTTATTATGTATTTTACTTAACTGTAGTAAGTTTTCACAATGGTTCGCATAACTATTGCTGTGAGGTAAGTCATGTTATCCCTATTTCTCGTCACTCCGCTCAAACTGGTGCTGCTCGCACTGGTTGCTCTTCTTGGCGGTGTTATATGGCGATACAGTGCCACTGCGTTTGCGGGCGAAGCCGACAAACACCGTTTTCTTTTATCCTTACTGCTCACCTTGTCGGCAGTCTTGTTGGTTTTAGTCAGCAATCACCTGTTGCTGTTTTGGCTCGCTTGGGTGGCAGTTAGCCTCTCATTGGGTCGCTTAATTCTTTTCTATCCGCATCGGCCTCGCGCCCAACTCGCGGCACACAAAAAAATGCTGCTCGCCCGCTTGAGCGAATTGCTACTCGGTAGCGCATTTTTACTGTTGTTTTTCCACTACCAAACCGCACAGATTGACCAATTGATGTTTCAAGTCAGCCAGCAGCCTCACACGCTGTCTGTAAGCATCGCCGCCTTTATGTTGGTGGGCGTGGCGATTATCAAGTGCGCTCAACTGCCCTTGCACGGTTGGCTCATTCAAGTGGTGGAAGCACCAACGCCTGTCTCTGCCTTATTGCATGCAGGCATTGTGAATCTTGGCGGGATCTTATTGATGCTATTCGCGCCAGTGCTCGCGGCAAGCCCCAGTGCCAGCCTTGCCCTGCTGGTTATCGCAGGCATCAGTACGCTGGTGGCGGGACTGGTGAGCCTGACACGCGTGAGCATTAAGGTAAAACTGGCGTGGTCGACCGTCGCACAAATGGGTCTGATGTTAGTCGAAATCGCCCTAGGTCTTTACGAGTTGGCATTGCTTCACTTGCTGGCGCACTCTTTCTACAAAGCGTTTTCTTTCCTCAACAGCGGCAATGGCGTGAATCATTGGCTCGCCACCCAACTGGCTGACGCCTCAGTTCCGCGTCGCTGCCATTGGCTTGCCGCGATGGCCACCGCCGCCGGTTTGATTGTCGCCGTGCATCTAAGTGTTGGTATTTTAAATAGTTTGGCAGCCGGTTGGTTGCTGTGGATGGCGATGACCATGCTGCTATTACCGGCCTTTACCCGCCCAGGCGCTGCTCGCCCGACACGCGTGCTGCTCAGTAGCATGTTTGCCCTTGGCCTGCTTGGGCTCTACGCCGCCGTTAAACATAGCTTGATTGTGTTTGTCGCGGGCGGAAATGCCACCTATTTATTTGCCGATGCCTTTGCGCTAGCGCTGTTTATCGCGCTGTTTGCTCTATCACTGGCGGTCCAGTACTGGCCTCACAAAGCGTGGGTCAACCGCCTGTTTATTTGGCTGAACGCCGGGGCTTACCTTGATGAGTGGGCGACGCGCCTAACACTCAAATGGTGGCCGAGTGCTTCTTTAATCCAACTACAAACGACCCAATGGCAACCGCATAAGGAGACGCGTTAATGATTGCGAAAACGCCCAACGTATCTGCACACCCTGAGTCCCTCGATGTGAGCGATTTTCGCGATGCCACCCAGCAAGCGGTCGTAGCGATTGCGCCAAGCTGGCCGTTGGATCAAATGATTGCGGTGAACCCATGGTGGCCGCAACGCTTTACCCCCATTGAGCAAGTCTTTGCTGAGCAAGCGGTGTTAAGTGGCCACTGTCCGCTAATGCCGTCGGCGTACTATCTGTCGCATTGGCAATCGCCCATTAGTGAGGCACACCTTGCCGAGGCCATTTCAACCTCTGGCAGCGCATTAACAGTGAGTGATTGTCTGCGTGCACTGCGCATTCATAGCAGTAACCTCCCGCGTTGGAAGCCATTGGCTGAGTTGTGTGACCGCACTCGGGAAACACAAGAAGGCTTATCGTGGCAGCAAGAAATCCAGCAGCAAGTGAGCCAGTTTCTCGCGCTTTATCACCAATACCCACAGCGCTTTGATGCCCAAGGCCAAGGCGGTGAACACCTTTATCAATGCTGGTTGAGTGTGGTGAGCCAAGATAAAGGCATTAAAACCCTCACTGGCGTGGATTTGCTCGCCGATTTCGCCGCTCTACCCACCCAAATGGATGCACTGATCGCTGAAGCGGCCGCCTTTTGGCAACCGATTCTTCATGACCCAAACGGTAACTTGGCCTATTGCCACGCGCTGATGCATGGTTTATCAGGTTGGGCAAGCTGGCAGGCTTGGTTAGATTGGCAGCAACAGCTCAGTGACAGTGAACAACAAGATCATGGCATGGGCCTATTCGCGATTTTACTCGCTTGGGATACAGTGCTGGCACGCTGGCTTGCTAAACACCGTGAAGCGGCGTGGGCAAGCATTCGTCAGTCCATGCACCACCAAGCGGTGAATGTGCGCCATTGGTATCACCAAGCACAACAACAGCTCGCGCCACTGTGGATTTGGCAGCAAGCGCTGGAAATCAGTCAGCAGCGCCCTTGGGCACACGCCTTGTCCGCGCAGGCCAGTGTCGACACTCTCGCCACCTCGCCTACGCTGCAAGCTGTGTTTTGTATCGATGTGCGCTCTGAACCGATGCGTCGCGCGTTAGAAGCACAATCTGATCGGATTCAAACCCTTGGCTTTGCTGGCTTTTTTGGCTTGCCGATCGCCTATCAACCCACTGATAGCCAGATTCAACGCCCGCAACTGCCCGGCTTATTGGCACCGGCGATCACCGCCTCACAAACCCATGCTACCCCCGAGCGCTGGTTACGAATGACCAAGCTCGGCTGGCAACGTAGCCTTGATGCGCCCGCCGCCAATTTAGGGATGGTCGAAGCCGGTGGCATGCTGAAGCTCGTAAGCCTATTAAAACGCGCATTACGCATTTCTGGCACCGAAAACCCGCTAAATCGGCTCAGCCATACTGACAGTGATTGGGCGCTCACCCGTGACAATACGCCGTTAACCCCAGCAGAAAAAGCAGAGCTAGGCACTGGTATCTTGCGCGCCATGGGCATTGCTGACCATTTAGCCGATGCCGTCTTGTTGGTGGGTCATGGCAGTGAAACCTGTAACAACCCTCATGCAGCAGGGCTTGACTGTGGTGCTTGCGGTGGACAAACCGGTGAGGTGAATGTCCGCGTACTCGCACAGCTTCTTAACGATGCCGACGTGCGTGATGCCATGGCACAGCAAGGCGTAACGATTCCCGCCAGCACCCGTTTTTATGCCGCCATGCACAACACCACCACCGACGCACTGGATGTCTTTCACGCTCCAGAGCATGCCCAATGGCAAACTTGGCTGGCCGCTGCGAGCGAGCAAGCACGTGCAACCCGCGCCAACCAGTTTGATCAAACGCCTACCCAGCCATCCAAGCTCAAACGCTTCTTTGCTACACGGGCCAAAGATTGGGCACAAATGCGCCCTGAATGGGGACTGTGTGACAACGCCGCGTTAATCGTGGGCCCGCGCACCCTGTCTCGACAGATTAATTTGCAAGGTCGCAGCTTTTTACACGACTACGACTGGCATAGAGACAGTGACTTTAGCCAGCTTACGGCAATCCTCACCGCGCCCATGGTGGTGACCAATTGGATCAACTTGCAGTACTTTGCTTCTGTTACCGCACCGGAAAAATTTGGCAGCGGAAACAAATTGCTGCACAACATCGTGGGTGGGCACATTGGGGTGTTTGAAGGGAATGGTGGTGACTTGCGAATTGGCTTATCGCATCAATCCGTGCACGATGGCCGTCGATATCGCCACCAGCCAGTGCGATTAAGCGTATTTATCGCTGCCCCTCGGGAGGCAATTGATAGTATACTTGCACGCCATAACGATATAGCCGCGCTGGCGAATCACGGCTGGCTGTACTTGATGCAAATTGATGCGCAAGGTGCAGTATGGCAACGCGATCGCTCGGGTCAGTGGTATCACCTGAACGTAGCAACATAAAACGGAGCATGTCGTTGAAAACGCAACTTCTCTCAGCGCAGTGTTCAACGGACCTAACACAAGCCGCCGAGCTGCTAAAAGCCGGCGAACAAGTCGCGGTGCCTACAGAAACCGTGTACGGTCTGGCAGCGGATGCCAGCAATCCAGACGCCGTCGCGGGCATTTTTACCGCCAAAGGGCGACCCGCCAATCATCCTTTGATTGTTCATCTCGGTGACGTCGCATCGATCACCGAGTGGGCAACGCCGATCCCGGATGAAGCATATAAGCTGGCGAATGCCTTCTGGCCAGGGCCGATGACGCTGCTGCTGCCACGTGCCGAGCATGTTTCACCGGTCGTCACGGGTGGATTAGATACCATTGGACTTCGCGTTCCCGCGCAACCTGTGTTATTGGACCTGCTCGCCACCCATCAGCTTGCCGTTGCCGCCCCGTCAGCGAACCCGTATAAAAAGCTCAGCCCCACCACGGCAGAGCAAGTGATGCATGGTTTAGGCGGAAAAATCGCCGCGGTGATTGATGGCGGCCCTTGCCAGCATGGGCTGGAATCGACCATTGTCGATCTTACCAAGCGTCCATTCCGTGTACTTCGCGCCGGTCCCATCACCGTCAGCGAGTTGAGCGCCGTGCTGGGTGAAACAGTCGACGCCCCCGAGCAGCACGATAGCGTAGTACCCGGCAATGTCGGTAGCCATTACCAACCCAACACCCGGTTGCAGATGGTGGCTGCGGACTTGTCTGATCTCCCTGCGCCCCATCCGGAAAAACGCGCGGCCTTGCTTCACTTTGGCGAAGCCCCGACACGGGATGATCTGGTCTGCATTGCCATGCCGGATGACGCCGCGCGCTACGGGCAAGCGTTATATCACCAACTCGCCCAAGCCGACCAACTGGGCGTCGATGAAATCTGGCTCGCCCAGCCCCCTCATGGCGAAGCGTGGCTTGCCGTGCATGATCGCCTACGCCGCGCCGTCAGCTAGTTTTTGACGCTTACGACGCGCGTGTTTGCATAAAGCTTGCCGTTGCACTGGCACACACAGTGTCTGCAACGGTCAGCGTTGCCTCTAACCGACTCATACCGTGTTTCGCTTTCACACACCAGGCACGCACCTCACCATAAACAGCGATAGGCACCGGATGGTGATAGCGAATATTAAGTGACGCTGTCACACTTTGCGGGGCAAACAAGAAAGTACAATAGGTCAACCCCGCATCCAAAAGCGTGGCAATGACCCCACCGTGCAGCTGATCTTGATACCCCTGCCAAGTGCTTTCTAACCATACGCTTGCGGTCACGGCGTTGTTATCGTCTTGATAAAATTTAAGATTAAACAGCCCGTTGTCACTGCAAGCCACACACTGATGATGGGAATCCGGCGGGATAACAGGTTGCTTATTCATGGCAACCGCAACCGTGGCCACTGTTTCGACCTCGTTGACCTTGTCCATGTCCACACCCCCGATGTTGACCACCTATACCACTATCTTGCGCGCCACACCCTCGCCCACGTCCTGAATGACACGCTGCTTTCCGTTGTTGTGGTTGCTGTTGTTGCTGTTGCTTCATTCGCTGCAACGCCGGCCGCCCTTGACTCGCATCCGTAAGCGGTTGCCAGTACGCAGGCGACAACCACTGGGTAGGATTTAAACGACCATTGGTTAACTGATACACGTGTAAGCCAGCATCAAATAATCCCGCTAACGCATGCTCGCCAATATGACGGGTCACCACACGTGTTACTTGGTTAGCTTTCAGCATCGCTATCAAGGCGTTTTTGGCACCGCAACCTTCTGTTACACGTGGGTTGGCGAACTGAGCGAGTGCTTGGCCATCGTCGTCAAACAGCGCAAAGTGCTCGGCCTTCATAAAATGTCCCGCAGGACGGTCTTGGTTCATCGCAATAGCAATTGTCATCTTCCGTTCTCTCTTTATATAAATGGCATATGCTAAAAATACGCCTGATTTATGGCATATGCAAACTATTCTGTGAGAGAAAAATGAAGAAAGTCACGTCAAGACGTGGAGAGTGTTCGAATCAAGCTGCAACGTCGTGCGACAAAATACTTTTTCGAACACGCGCTCATCCTTGCTAAGTCGCATGATGAATGACAATAACTAAGTGGAAGCATTAGTTTAAAAATACCTATTTTCACGGCAATCATTGACGTGAAAATACAGTTTAGTAAACCATAAAAGCACCTTGGTTAGTCACATACAGCACAGACCTTTTTTTGTAAATGATTAACCCAACACTACTCTTCTGACTCAAACACCAGTGCTTTGCCTTCTACGAGGCAGGCGGTGGTTTTGGCGCGGGCGCGTTTAACCAGGTTGGCTAACGTTTGACGAGATACGCCCATGACTTCCGCGGCTTGCAGTTGCTGCATCCCTTGATGGTCAACAAGGCGCATGGCTTCGAACTCATCCAAACCTATGGTCACCGTCTCTAGCTCACTGAGTGGAATGGCGTTGGGTTTAAAACAGTTGGTATGCGGTTTCCCGCAGATACGGCGGGGCATTTTAGGACGCGGCATAGGTTCTCCTTTTTCGCCTATGCTAAGCGAGTTTATTGCTTATGCCAACAAAAAGGGATGCCAATGCATCCCTTTTCTATTTATTGCTACGAGCAGTGACTTAGTCTGCCACGTTACACGTCGTACGTTACACGTCGTACGTTACACGTCGTACGTCGTCGAGGCAGTGTTACCACCGGTGCCCGTCCAGTTGGTGTGGAAGAACTCACCACGTGGCTTATCGAGACGCTCATAAGTGTGCGCGCCAAAGTAGTCACGCTGGGCTTGCAGCAGGTTGGCTGGCAAACGAGCGGTGGTGTAGCCATCCAAGAAGGTCAGCGCCGATGTAGTACACGGCATTGGGATACCGGTTTCCATCGATTTCGCCGCTACTTTACGCCATGCCGCTAAACAGTTATCCAAGATCCCTTTAAAGTACGCATCTGAGCCCAAGAAGGCCAAGTCAGGATCCTTAGCAAAGGCATCACGGATGTTACCCAAGAAGGCCGAACGGATAATACAGCCGCCACGCCACATCAGCGCGACGTTGCCGTAGTTGAGATCCCAGCCGTTCTCGTTTGACGCTTCACGCATCAGCATAAAGCCTTGCGCGTAAGAGATAATTTTTGACGCCAGCAGCGCTTGACGCAGCGCATCAACCCACTCGGCTTTGTCACCATCAACCGGCTGGATGTGTTTTTCAAATAGCTTCTCTGCCGCAACACGCTGATCTTTCAATGCTGACAAGCAACGCGAAAATACCGATTCAGAGATCAGGGTCAGCGGAATGCCAAGATCCAGCGCGTTGATACCAGTCCATTTACCGGTGCCTTTTTGACCCGCGGTGTCGAGAATTTTCTCAACCAATGGCTCACCGTCTTGGTCTTTATAACCCAAGATATCCGACGTGATCTCGACCAGATAGCTATCCAACTCGGTTTTGTTCCAGTCGGTAAACACCTGCTGCATTTCATCATGGCTCATACCAAGGCCGTCTTTCATGAACTGGTACGCCTCGGTGATCAGCTGCATGTCGCCATATTCGATACCGTTATGCACCATTTTCACAAAGTGACCGGCGCCATCACGTCCAACCCAATCACAACATGGCTCGCCGGTATCGGTTTTTGCTGCGATACCTTGGAAGATAGGTTTCACCGCTGGCCACGCTTCTTCAGAGCCACCCGGCATAATTGATGGCCCAAAACGCGCGCCTTCTTCACCGCCAGACACACCGGCACCGATAAAGTGAATGCCTTTTTCTCGCAGCGCTGCCACACGACGGTTGGTATCTGGATAGTTGGTGTTACCGCCATCAATAATGATGTCGCCTTTCTCAAGCAATGGCGTCAGTTTGTCGATAAAGGTATCGACCACATCACCGGCACGAACCATCAGCATCACTTTACGTGGCGTTTCTAGCTTCTCAACCAGCTCTTCCAGCGAATAAGCGCCAACGATGTTAGTGCCCTTGGCTGGGCCTTCAAGAAACTCATCGACTTTGGCCGCGGTACGGTTATGTGCCACGACTTTAAAGCCGTTGTCGTTCATGTTGAGGATAAGGTTTTGGCCCATGACCGCCAAACCAATTACGCCAATATCACCTTTCATCGTGCTCTCCATTAATTCTGTTCTGGTAATTTTTTTGCTGCCGCGGCATCGAGTACCCATTCCGTCGTGCCTTTGGCACTGCGGATATTGGCGGCAGGGTATGGCAGTTGGGTAGGCTCGTGTGTGGCGATCTCATGCACGATCGCTTGTTTGCCTTCACCCAACACCAGATAACTGATTTTCTTCGCCGCGCGCAGAACACGGGCGGTTTTTGATACACGCTTTTGCCCCGATTCAGGATGCGAGGCCACCAGCGCCAGGGCGGTATTGTCATACTGAGGATCGTGCGGGAACAGCGAGGCCGTATGGCCATCGCCACCGACGCCCAGCAAGATCCAATCAAACACAGGTGTGCCGTTTTCGCTTGGGATCAGCGCTTGCATTTCCGCACTAAAGCGCGCGGCTTCCACGTCCGGATCGTCTTCACCACGAATGCGATGAATGTTCTCTTCTGGAATGCGAATCTGGCTAAACAGCAGTTTGTCGGCTTCGCCAAAGTTGCTCTCGGCATCATCCGGTGCCACACAGCGCTCATCGCCCCACCAAAAATGCAAGTTTTGCCACTGAATCGCCGTGGCGTAGTCATCACTAGCTAAACGCTTAAACAGCATTTTGGGCGTGCTGCCACCCGATAGCGAGATGTGTACGGCACGATCTTGCTCGCTGAACGCTTGCATCGCGTCAGCTAAGTGATTGACCACCGCGTCGGCGTCATCAAAAATACGGGCATTGATCATAGTTCGCAGTATTCCGTGTCTGTGAGGTTTTTGCAGGGGAAACGCCACGCATGGTCGTCTCGCGCCAGCAAGTGATCGGCTTCTTTCGGCCCCCAAGTGCCACAGGCATAACCATATAGCGCTTTGCCATTATCCTTGTATTGGAGAATTGGCTCAACAAACTGCCAGCAGGCTTCCACCGCGTCACTGCGGGCAAACAAGGTTGCATCGCCTTTTAAGGCATCAAGCAATAAACGCTCGTAAGCCGTCAGCATCTGGGTTTCTTCCAGCGACGTATAATGAAAATCCATGTTTACCGCTTTGGCGTTAAAGCCAGCACCCGGCTCTTTCAGGCCGAAACTCATTTGAATGCCTTCGTCGGGCTGAATACGGATCACCAAGCGGTTTTCGGGCGCATTTTTGCCGAATACGGGATGCGGGGTCTGTTTAAAGTGGATCACCACTTCGGTCACGCGCGTCGGTAAGCGTTTACCGGTGCGCACGTAAAATGGCACCCCATTCCAACGCCAGTTGTTGATAAACATCTTAAGACCAACGTAGGTTTCTGTGCGCGAGTCTTCCGCCACACCTGGCTCATCACGATAGCTGGGTAATGCTTTGCCGCCAACTTGCGATTCAGTGTACTGGCCCAGCACCAAGTTATTGTGCAAGTCGTCTTCAGAGAGCGGCTCAAGCGATTGCAGCGCTTTAAACACCTCATCACGCATTGCATCAGCATTGATCTGTGCAGGCGGCTCCATCGCCACGAGCGACAACACTTGCAATAGGTGGTTTTGGAACATATCCCGAACCGCGCCCGACTGGTCGTAATAACCACCGCGACCTTCTACGCCAAGATGCTCCGCACCGGTAATTTCAACATAGTCAATGAAGTTGCGATTCCAAAGCGGCTCGAACATCGCATTGGAGAAACGGAAAACCAACAGATTCTGTACCGTTTCTTTGCCTAAGTAATGGTCAATACGGTAAATCTGATGCTCTGCAAAGTAGGCGTGAATGTCTTTGTCTAACTGACGAGCGGAGGCTAAGTCGTAACCAAACGGCTTTTCGACCACCAAGCGTTTCCAACCGTTACTTTCATCATTCAGGCCATGTGCGGCTAGACAGGCAGGAATAAAGTTGTACAGCTTCGGCGGCGTAGCAAGATAAAACAGCGTATTACGCTGGGTGAAACCATATTGTTCGGACAATTCGTCTAAACGCCCTGTTAGCGCGCCATATTCGTGGGTGTCAGAGATATTGAACGATTGATAATGCACGTGCGCCATAAAGGCGTCGAGCGTGGCAGGATCGGTTTCTTCAAGCTCTTGCATCGAGCGACGGAGCTTGTCACGGAACGACTCGTCACTATAGAAGGTGCGGCTTGCGCCAAGAATTGCGAAAGACGCAGGCAGCTGTTTGTTCGCATACAAATGATACAGGGCTGGGATCAGCTTGCGGAAGGTGAGATCGCCAGATGCACCAAAAATAACAATACTGCTGTTTTCTGGAATTACCATCATCTTTCCTTTGATAATAAAGGTACTGCATGTGATTTGCGCCACAAATTAGCAGCGCAGTGGCCAAATTGGTAATTGGCCCTACCTATTGATGCCATTGATGTCGCCACTGAAATATGGAGCCGGCTAACTCATCCCTACATTTGCAGCCAGCACGACCAATTCAATGTGCGACAAAAGCACTCTAGTCTAGCACTTTATTCGTCAATAAGCTGCCCCACACTGGTAAGAGGTGCTCAATCGACATCGCTCGCCATCCAGTCAGTCCCGCTTTCCAGCAGACACGTAACGAACTGCGAGACTTTATCGCTTGTCGCCCCGTACGCGGTATAAACACCCACGTTGCCCCGTTTTTCTGCATTAACCCAAAGCATGTTAATTCCCTTAGCGCCGAGAAATGACGCGGCTTTATCGGTGTAAGGCATGAGAGCATGCGTACGTTGCAACAACGAGATGCTGGCTGAGAGTGAGTCGAGATCAAAGGCATGCGGGTGAAGGTTTAGCAACGGTGGTAAAGGACGAGAAAGTAAATGGGCATGGCGAGGATGATCGGGTGTCACTCGCAATAATGGCCAGTCAAAAAGATGCGCTGACAACACCGGCTGATGGTGGCGCTTCAATTGGTCAAACAAGGGATGATCCTGATGTGCAAACCAAGCTTCTGTATCTTGGAACAAAGGGGTAAAACGCACCTGACTGGTGGCAATTAGTTCACTGATTTCATGGCCAATAAAAACATCAATATCGCCATTTAAAAGCGATGACATTAATGCCAACCGATTACCAAACTCAATATGCACCGAACACTGATGCTCGGCTTGATACGCCACCACCGCCGATTCGACAAACAAAGGCCACCAGGCTTCTCCCGTCCCTAGCTTAACCTGTCCGGCCTCTCTGGCTTGTAGCACATGCAACTGTGCTTGTAATCGTTGGCGCGCAGCGTGTTGGGCCGTTGCGTGCTGATAATAAAGCTCGCCAGCAGCCGTCATACTGACACCACGCGGATGCCTTATTAATAATTGGCTTGATAGACGCTGTTCTAACTTTTGGATTTGCGCGGTCAATGTAGGCTGACTGATCCCTAGCTTTAACGCTGCGGCTTTGATGCTGCCACTCTCAGCCACAGCCAAAAAATAACTTGCCGCTTTTTCTACGTCCATTGCATCACCGTTCACATTTTTGCTTTAACCGTTATAGTTTAAAACACTTACTCGCATCAATCATAGCCGTTAAATAGGTTTATTTTCACTCTTTGGTATAGCCATATAGCTATAACAAAGAGAGAGTTATCTATTTTTAATCCCCGTCTTGGGCAGGTACATTCATATCCATTATCGAACGCGTGTTCAAACTGATAAAAAACAAAGAGGTAATGGGTATGCAGTACGCTTGGTGGCATGATGCCGTTGTTTATCAAATCTACCCACGTAGTTTTTACGACACCAATGATGATGGCATTGGCGATCTGAACGGAATTATCGAGAAACTCGATTACTTACATTGGCTCGGCGTCAATGTGTTATGGCTATCACCGGTGTACCAATCGCCGATGGATGACAATGGCTACGACATTTCCGATTACTGCGCGATCGCGCCTGAATTTGGCACCATGGAAGACATGACGCGCTTGATTGATAAAGCCGGCTCGCTCGGCATCAAAATCGTAATGGATTTGGTAGTCAATCACACCTCCGACGAACACCCTTGGTTCCAAGCTGCGCTTCAAGACAAAAACAGTCCCTATCGCGACTTTTACATTTGGCGTGATGCCAAACCCGATGGCAGTGCGCCGGATGATCAAGGCTCAATTTTTGGTGGCAGCGCATGGCAATGGGAGCCAAACACCGAGCAGTACTACTTTCACTTGTTCTCCAAACGTCAGCCCGATCTGAATTGGGAAAACCCCGCCGTCCATGACGCCGTGTATAAGATGATGAACTGGTGGATTGACAAAGGCATTGGGGGATTCCGCCTTGATGTAATAGATTTAATTGGTAAAGAGATCGACAAAGGCATCACTGGCAACGGCCCGCGCCTTCACCCTCTGCTGCAGGCGATGAACCAAGCAACATTTGGCGGCAAAGACTTGCTCACCGTCGGCGAAACATGGGGCGCAACGCCGGAGATTGCCAAGCTTTATAGCGCACCGAACCGCGATGAACTCTCCATGGTGTTCCAATTTGAACACATTACCGTCACCTGGAAAGACGGGGACAAATGGCAGCCTGTGCCGCTGGATGTCGCCGCCCTTAAACAGGTACTGTTCAAATGGCAGCAAGAGTTAGCTGATACTGGCTGGAACTCGCTGTTTTGGAACAACCACGACTTGCCCCGCGCCGTATCCAAGTTTGGTCACGACGGTGAGTACCGGACACGCTCAGCAAAAATGCTCGCCACAACCTTGCACTTAATGAAAGGCACGCCCTATATCTACCAAGGGGAAGAGATTGCGATGACCAATGTCGCCTTCCCGTCTATCGACGATTATCACGACATCGAAACCCGCAATTTTTACGACTTGCGTGTTGCAGAAGGCGTTGATCCCGACACCATGATGGAGGCGGTATACCAAAACAGTCGCGATAACGCCCGTACCCCGATGCAATGGGATAACGCACCGCAGGCAGGCTTTACCCAAGGAACACCGTGGTTACCGGTTAATCCTAACTACACCACCATCAATGTGGCACGAGCGACTGAAAACAGTGGCTCGGTGCTCTATCACTACCGTGAGCTGATTAAGCTGCGCAAGCAATACCCAGTGATTGCATATGGCCAGTTTGCGCCTGTGGAAGAAGCCCACCCTGACGTGATCGCCTACGAGCGCTTCGACGACACCCATCGTATTCTCGTGGTCAGCAACTTTAGTGAGGAAAAGCAAACCATCACCCTCCCCGCACACTGGCACGATAAGGCCTTAACCTGCCTTAGCTACAACATGGATCCGGTCAAACAGTTAAGTACTACCTACAAACTGGCCCCTTATGAGTCGTTTGCGGTGATGATTTAACCCTTCACGGTATCGCATGGGTAACACCCACAAAAAAGCCTGGGTTAGAGACGCCTCTAACCCAGGCTGCGGAGGATAAGCAAGGTTTTATCAAGACGTACTAGACGTAAAAATCCAAGTCTTCTTGCGCTTTTAATAAATCCCGCATTTTGATCGGATCATCCCCGAAGAAGAACACCAGCCCCCAGTGGGTACCAAACGCATCTCGCTCTGGAACCGTCTCTTCAGCAGGCGCTTGAAGCTCATGGAAATCAAAATAGGGATGTTCTATACACTCTTTTGGCATCTCTAACTGACTGACGACACGCCGTTTGGGATATACGCCAAAGCAGCCAGCATAGCCTTTTGCATCAACAACTTCACGCGGGAAGAAAGCGTCAACTTCTTCTTTTGTGCTCTTAGGATCAAACACCAAAAATGAAGCCTGATAAGCATTAAAGCCATAAGCTCGCTCAATCAACTCAAACGCTTTAAATCCCGGTGGGCGGTAGGCGACCTCACCAAAGTACATAGTGCCGTCACTGGTCACAAAGTATTCTGGGTGGATCTGACCGAACTGGATATCAAAGGTTTTAATCAATAACTCAATTTGCTTAGTAATCGCGTCTCGCCAACTCTCGAGCTCTTTTGTCGCAGGCACAAACACCGAGTAGCCGAGTGTGACGTATTCAGAAATATTTAAGAACATGATCTTGCCATCGTGAATCCAGGCTTCAACGGCAAACTCCCATCCATCGAGATGACTTTCCATAAGCAGCGGGTATTCTTCAGCCGGGATAGCATCGATTTCGTCAACGGTTCGCAGCATGCGATGTCCTAAACAACCCGCTTTATCAAACGCTTTGACATGAATTGGATCGTCTGGATCGCCGTCAAGTTTGAGTAATGTTTGATTAACTCGCTTCATAAATCGCACGATATCTTCTTTTTCATGCGCCTCTTCAAAAATGCCGACACGAATACCGCCAAGCTGAGCTCGACGTTTCATTAGCGCTTTATCACGGAATAAAATCGATTGCCCGTACATCCGAGGATTATCAAGCAGTACAGAGTTGATCGCGCCGGACCATTCAACCGTTTCTTCAAACAGTGGCACAGCGACATCGACGCCCTCAGCCTTGAGTTTTCTAGCAAGCTCGATAGAAGTGTCATCAAGTCGAAGGAAATCCCATGACATAAACGGGATATTGTTCGCAGTACAAAAATCTCGCGCCCACTCAGGTGCAACCACGATATAGCGACGATCAAATTTCTGGGCCGCTTTAATTGCGTTGACACTCCACCCTAATAGCGCAATGTAACCTTTGTTTGGATCTTTGGGGGTTTCAGTTCCTTGGACAGAGTCCATAGAGGGATCTCGCCAGGACAAAACTTCTGGTGACATGTCTGATTTAGGCGTAATCGCCATATTTATAACTCCTTTTATTTGATACTGAGGCATCGGAAACGGACCAACGTTGATGCGATGCATCCTATTCCCATCCATCGTCTTTTAAAGACACCATTCCAAGTAGATGTTCGTTAAGGCCTTTGACCTATATAAAACTCATCGCCCCTGCGCGCCACGACGAAGCCAGTCATGTACAAACGCAAGCTTTCGATGGGCAGTCTCAGACAATACATAGGGATAAACGTCAGACAAGCCCATGGATCGATTAATATGATTTACTCGCATCACAATGGCAGAGGCCACATGAACCAGCAGCTCCGTGTCAGGCTCGGCATAGGGATCCCAGCCGTGGCTAGGCATCTCCGGCGACACAAGCCCCGAGGCCACAAAGCTATCAGTGATATCAGTAAGATGTAATAGGCTTGCTGCCGTTTCCGCCCAATCTTCATGGGGGTGAGCCGATGCATAAGAAGTGATGTACGCCTGCTCCCACCCTACCGGTGGCCCTTGATGATAATGATTTTCCAGCGACGTGGTGTAATCGATACGTTCGTCCCCGAACATCTCACGAAATGCATTAAGAAAATCTTCTCGAAGGCTTAAGCGCCACCAAAGCATATGCGCAATTTCATGGCGCATATGGCCTATCAGCGTTCGATACGGTTCATCCAAGGCTTCCCTGCGGGAGATACGCACCACAGGATCGGCCTCAGAAACGCTCATTGTTACCACGCCATCCCCATGCCCCATTGCCGCCAACGTATTACCATCAGCGAGCATATGAAAGGTAGGCCGTGTACCAGGATCTTCTGGTCGGAACCAATGCCACCGCCCTAAGTTATCGATGACCCAGCGTTTAGCCGCTTCCGTTTCTGCCCAGTAATCAATGGCGTTAGGTATGTCAGGATCTGGTGCGAGTGCTGTCATTGCGCAAGCCCGGCAAAAAGCACCTTCTTCAGGCGCTATCCAATTACATCCTATAATGACACGGTTGGCACAAAATGGTGGCATAGGCAGAAAAGCACGCGCCTGAGGATCATAAGCTACCGGTGTTCCCTCTGCAGTGGCCAAGTTGTGAAACCATAACGTGCCGGAACCTACCGGATTCGTGAAACTCATCATATTCGGCAAAACTCCAGAAAAGGCAAACGATGCCGCGGAAAAGTACTTTCCGAGCCACCCACCGTAGGCTTTGGCTGTGCTCACAACCAGCGATATTTCCCTAAAACTGCGACTGGGTCACAACAAACGGCTTTCGATTTGCTTAGCAATCCAGCGCCATGCGTGGAACACCTTGGGGAGTAGCCTAAATGTGATCTAAGCGCGCTTTCGCTTCCCCCTGCTTTCTCGCTCTTGTAGACTACGCGAGCGTTGACTATCTACTGATAAGAAAATTGATTTATGCCTGCGATTACACCGGCCTTTAAAGTGATAGACGGTTTCTCTCTCTGTGCCAATGACACGGAGCGCCTTGATGTATTCTTTACCTACCTTCGTGAAGGAGAGCCAAAGCTGGCAGAATTGCGTCTTGAGCAGCTTGTCTTAGCGTTAGCCAACTCCCCCTCTCAAGCCGCGCTCTTTGCCAACAGCGTGTGCAATGAAGCCAAAAAAATAAAGCTGTCACCGGCGTTTGTGCAGTTGGGGATTTTCTCTAAAAACGGTCTTGTTACCGATATTTTTCGTCGTCTTTATAACAAAGTCAATCCGCCGCCTAAGCGCTGTAACGATATTAACGACCTATTAAGTTACTTTGTAGGAGGGGAAGATAAAGCGTGGGTCAAAGCCATCTCTCATAAGTGCTGGTTTAAGCTATACCGCCTCTTAGTAAAAAGTGCCGCCCCAGAAGCAATTCGCTCAACCGGGGCTTATATGAAAAGCGAGTTGTGTTATTCGCTAGAAATGCTCTCTATCTGGATTGCCGCGGAGGAATTGGATCCAGAGTTATTGCGCATTGATCGACGTCTCAGCGAGGTTGATTCGCCATTCATTGCATTGCAGCGTGAAACCCACCAACTTGTGAACGCGATTAAAAACGACACGTTGGATCCCAAAGACAGGGCACATTTTTGGGTGATAATTGAGCAATGTCAGCAGCAGGTTAAGCGGATCCGAGCTCGTGGTATTAACCAAATGGGCTTCTCTGCGCACGCCTCACGTATGCTTGAGCGCTTGGATCAAACGTTAAACCGAATGGTGCTACTGATCCAAATCCTAGACTTTCGGCATCCACACCAAAAAGCACGCTGCGTATTAAACCTCTGGCGGCAATTGCTTATTTCAGTGACTGAACGCAACAGTGTGCGCGCGATTTATCGCAAAAGTACCCGCACATTCGCACAAAGCGTGACACAAAATAAGAGCAACCACGGCGAGCATTATATCGCCAAAACCAAAAACGATTACTTTAAAATTCTGCGCGGCGCCTGCGGCGCAGGGGTGATTATTGCCCTGTTAGCATGGGTAAAAATGTATATCGAGACCCTGCAATTATCACCACTCAATAATGCATTACTGGTCAGTTTAAACTACGGCGTCGGCTTTATGCTGGTGCACATTTTACACTTTACCATTGCCACCAAGCAGCCGGCGATGACCGCGGCAAACTTTGCTGCACATGTGGAAAAGAACAAACAAGGGCGCACGCGTAGTAAAAAGCTGGCACGGTTACTGATCAATGTGAATCGTTCTCAGTGGTTTGCAGTCTGGGGCAATATCACCGCGGCAATTATCGTAAGTGTGTTGGTTAGTCTGCTTTTTAGCCATTTATATGGCAATCCGGTACTAAACAGCGAACAAGTGGCCTATCAAACCGCTGCGATTCATCCGATCCATGGTTTAGCCTGGCTTTACGCCGCTATCGCTGGGGTCTGGCTATTTTTGTCAGGTATTATTACCGGCATACTCGATAATCGGGCGGACTACATTGAGTTGAAAGATCGGTTAATCGGCCATCCGTTATTCCGCGCAATCTCGCTTCAACGACGAGAGCGGATAGCGCTGTATATTCATCAAAACTATGGCGCATTGGGGGGTAACTTTATTTTTGGTGTGCTTTTAGGCATGACCAGTTACTTAGGCTATCTTATTGACGTTCCGCTTGATATTCGCCATGTTGCCTTCTCTTCTTCCCATGCGGCCTATGCGCATATTAGCGATTACCAGTCGTGGTTGACTGTTTTATCCAGTCTATTTTTTGTATTGATGATTGGCTTTATCAATCTGTGGGTCAGCTTTGGCCTCGCATTATTCGTCGCGCTGCGCTCGCGTAACTGCGAGCTAGACATCGCATCGGTCCGATCCGCCGTTATCAACCAAATAAAACAACGCCCAACCTCTCTGTTTTGGCCAAATGATCACCAGCCCCTGACTAAATCACAATCGTCTAGTCAGCGTCGTACGCCATAGATAACAGGCATGACATCGACGAGGGTCACGCTCAAGTGACCCTCGCTTATCTCGTCGACCATGCTATACATTAAATTTGCGGCCAGTCTCTCATAACTAAATAGTCATTTATTCTGTAAATAATTCTGGTCATTGATGAATCAATAACCATAACCTCTTTTAGATAAACGGTTCACAGCAAGGTTGAACACGCTATTGCATTTAAAACGGTCCGACCATGTCAGTGTTTGTTTACACAACTAATTGTAACAAGCTTGTAAAGAGAGCTGTTGATAGGTCACGTTAGAGAAGTGGACTAAAACGTTCGCCTTCCTATTGTGCGGTTGGGAAGAAAGGAATCTTTCAACAACAATTAGGGCAATAACATGAAATTATCTAAATTAGCATGGCTTATCGCTTCTGGCATGGCCATTAGCACTCCCGCTGTGAGTGCCGATCTCATTAACGTTACTGACGAAACAATACTCAACCAAGTTTTGAATCAACCGACTGGCGTTTATGCACCGTCAGGATCGCAAACGAATCCTTTAGGATTTAAAGAGGTCAAGCGTGTCACCTTGCCAAATGGCAAAATCAAAGTCCGCTACCAACAAACCTTTCAAGGTGTGCCGGTTATTGACACGGCTGTTGTTGCGACAGAAAAGCAGGGCCAACGGAGCGACGTTTACGGCACCATGGCCCAAGGCGTAGCGAATGACATTGTTAATGTGTCACCCGCGCTCAACAGCCAGTCTGCGTTAGAAGCGGCCAAAGCCGATTTTACGCAAAGCCAGAAGACACTTACTTCCGCACCTTTCGAAAACGAAAACACCCGCTTGGTGGTGAGGCTCGATGATCAACAAAATGCACAACTCGTCTACCTCGTTGATTTCTTTGTAGCTGGTAATGATCCAACCCGACCATTTTATATAATTGACGCTAATACAGGCGAGATCTTAAAACAATGGGACGGCATCAACCATGCCTCGGCAGTCGGCACCGGGCCGGGCGGCAATGAAAAGACTGGTCAGTATACTTATGGCACCGACTATGATGGCCTGCCTATCGATAAAGTCGGCAGTACTTGTACACTTGAAAACGACAAAGTCAAAACGGTCGATTTAGACAATGGTACCTCCGGTAGCACTGCCTTTTCCTACCCTTGCACGGACACCGGTAATTACAACGATAAAAAATATGTTAATGGTGCCTATTCGCCGCTCAATGACGCGCACTACTTTGGAAATGTTGTCTTTGACATGTACAAGGACTGGATGAATACCGCGCCACTTAGCTTCCAACTCACCATGCGAGTGCACTATGGCAACAATTACGAAAATGCATTCTGGAATGGTCGTTCAATGACGTTTGGCGATGGCCAAAACACTTTTTACCCCTTGGTCGATATCAACGTCAGTGCTCACGAGGTTAGTCACGGCTTTACGGAGCAAAACTCGGGGCTAATTTACGCTGACATGTCAGGCGGGATAAATGAAGCTTTCTCTGATATCGCTGGCGAAGCCGCTGAATTTTATATGCATGGTGATGTCGATTGGCTGGTTGGTGCCGATATCTTTAAAAGCTCCGGTGGGCTCCGTTACTTTGAGCAGCCTTCTCGCGATGGCAACTCGATTGATGACGCCGGCCAATATCGTGATGGCATGAATGTTCACCACTCAAGCGGTGTATACAACCGTGCCTTTTATCTACTAGCCAACAAAACGAATTGGGATGTTCGTAAAGGCTTCGAAATATTTACTACGGCTAACCAACTATATTGGACCGCAAATAGTACATTTGATCAGGGTGCATGTGGCGTAGCAAAAGCCGCCAAAGACCTGGCTTATAACGAGCAAGATGTCATTGACGCCTTTAACGCGGTAGGTGTTAGCGCAAGTTGTGACGATAACACTAACAATGTACTTCTACCAAACCAGCCTATTACAGGCTTAGCCGGTGGCAGTGGAAGCGAGACTTTTTTTACATTTACCGTGGATAGTAGCCGCAGTGTCAACGTCAGCATGAGTGGTGGATCTGGTGATGCAGACCTTTATGTCAAGGAAGGAAGCAAACCGACCACCAGCAATTGGGATTGCCGCCCCTACAACAACGGCAATAATGAAAACTGCACACTAAATGCGCAGCAAAACGTGACATACCACGTCATGCTACGTGGCTATCAAAACTATTCAAACGTCAGTTTAGTCCGCGATTAACCGCTATCATGCCGCTGTAATCACAGCGGCATTTTTGTCTAGTCGACATAGGGTATTTACTGAAAAGATAGACAATTTAAGGTCTATCCTTTTTCTCTTTGATGATTTAGCTATCAATGTAAACGCTGAGCGTGCATATAAATTTATAGCTTTCATCACGTTATAGACATTAATCACACGATTATCACAGGTAAAAAAAGATCACGACGCTCATATTTTTTATCTCGTCTACGCTTATAAGAAGATAAAAAAATTGGAGGCACCATGCTCAAACACCTGTTCACACTCGCTTTCTCAGCATTACTACTGATCACGACACCCGCTCGTGCCGATGTGCTGACTATGCCATCTCTTGAATGGCCCCCTTATTCTGGTAAAAACTTACCGGATCAAGGCGCCTCTGTCGCTGTTGTGCGCGCAGCGGTTCAGGCCATGGGTCATGAGCTAAATGTCGAGTTTTATCCTTGGTCGCGCACCGTGTACCTGGTAAAAAACGATGCCAAATATGCAGGGTACTTCCCAGAGTATCACTATGGGACAGATGATCTCATTTTCTCTGATCCTATAGGAACCGGGCCACTGGGTTTTGTTGAAAACGTTAACCGCCCTATCGAATGGTCAACGCTTGATGATCTTGCACCTCACACGATTGGTGTCGTCCGTGGTTACGTCAACACACCGGAATTAGATGCCCGTATTGCGAATGGCTCATTAAAATCCTCCGACGTCACCAGCGATACCCAAAACCTACAAAAAGTGGGCCGAGAGCGTATCCCTCTCGCGGTGGTTGATGCCAACGTTCTGGATTACCTCAAAGAGAATGATCCTGCCCTTAGTGCAGTAAAAGCCAATCTACAAATGAACAAAAAGCTTCTCGTCGACAAACAACTCCATATCGCATTTGCTAACAATGAGGCGGGAAAAAAGTGGCGCGATATCGTTAATCAAGGGCTCAAGAAAATCGATATCGAACAGATAATGAAAGAACGTTTGGGCGAATAATCTCCCTGACCAATAAAAGCGATCGAAATGGATCGTGCGGCAAAGACAAATGGAAGAGTAGCGCTATGTTTAAGAGTCTTAAAGCAATATTTGTCACTCAAGTGGTTATTGCTGTTTCTATCGTGTTAGGCATATCAAGTTATATTGATTACCAGAGCACGAAAAAGGAACTGAGTAGCGCGCTTGAAACCACCGTGGCTAACGCCACCAACCGAATGAACCTCAGTCTCCCAAAAGCGATTTGGGATTTTGATTTGGAAGCGGCGAAGTTATCCATTTCTGCCGAGCTCAAAGCGCCAGATATAAAAGCGGTAAGAGTGCTTGATAAACAAGGCGAAGCCATTGTGTTTTTGCGTCTTGGCCAAGACAATGGCGAAGACGGTGAAAGGCAGGCAAAAGAGATTGGTGATGGTGAAAAATCGATGTACGAGTCGATGATGCTGAAAGAGAATGAGCTGTCATTCACCGAATATGGCGAAACCAATCAAGTCGGTACATTGCAAGTTTTCTACAACACTGAGCGATTAGAAGCCGCACTAACAGACACACTGACACGAAGCGTTATCGAACTCGTCGTGCTCGATCTTGTCATTATTGTGTTCTTAATTCTGGCACTCACTGCAACGGTGGTGAAACCACTCAATGATCTCACTGCTAGAGTCCGTGAATTGGCCAGTGGCGATGGCGATCTTTCTAAAGTTATCCCCGCGCCAAAGTATAAAGAATTTGCTCAGATAACCGAACATATTAATCATTTCACCGCCTCTCTTCGTGAGATCGTCAATGAAGTGACACAGGCATCGATTAATCTCGCCAGCGTCTCAGCAGAAAGTGGACAAATGGCACGAACCAACGCCGAGCGTTTAGAACAGCAAAAACAGAGCCTGTCTACCGTCGCTGCGGCCGCAACACAAATGAATCAGTCGATAGCAACGGTTGCGGATACAGCGAATGATGCAGCGACACATGCTGCCAATGCAACCGACCTTGTCAATCAAGTCTACGGCACTATTGAAAGTTCAGCGTCTGAAATTATTAACATGCGTACTGAGATGGAAAATGTGAATACTGAAATGCACAAGCTGTTAGAAGAGGGTGAGAAAATTTCAGATGTCGTCAACGTGATCAACGATATTTCAGAACAAACAAACTTATTAGCATTGAATGCCGCGATTGAGGCGGCACGAGCGGGCGAACAAGGGCGAGGGTTTGCGGTTGTCGCCGATGAAGTGCGTAGCTTATCAGTGAAAACCAGCGAATCGACTGAGAAAATCCAATCCAACATTAAGTCACTGAGTGACGCAACGGAATCGGTTGAAAAAGAAATCAATCGTATTAGTAGCATCCTAGAAAGCACCGCAGGACGCGTATCAGAATCACAAGAATCCGTTAGCCAAGTGCGCGAAACCATTACGGATATTTCTGAGCGCAGCGGCCAGATTTCGCAAGCAACCGATGAGCAGCGTCAGGCCATCGATGAAGTCAGCCAAGCGATTAACGAGGCCTCAGAAGCGACTAATCAGGTTACAGAAGGGGCGCAAGATAATGCCACGCGCACTGATAAAGTGCTGACGCTCAGTGAGGATATCAAAGGGCAAATGGAGAAGTTTAAAACCTAGCGATTTCATCAACTGCGGCAAAAAGAGAAAAGAAAGAGGTGCGATTGCACCTTTTTTATTACGATTTACGTGCGTTAAGTTCGCACGTTTAATTTAAATAACCATTTAGTCTAAATAACCATCAAGTATTGATTTTAATTGACCGGACTGGCGCATGGATTCAAAGTTTTGGTCGAGCAATGCTTTTATCTCATTAGCCTCTGGGTGTTCACGCGAAATCATCATATGGAACTTATCACCCATATTGCCGGGAATCGGCTCGACTTGCATCCCGCCAGCGAGGTAATCAATGCCTTGTGCTGCTTTGAACCCTGCGAGTATCTCGTAGCGTGCTAAAAATACATCACAGCGCCCTGCTTGCGTCTGTTTTACCAGTTGCTTAAAGTCTTTTGCTGACTTTCTCACCTGGCTATCATCGACACTGAACCCTGTGTAGTTATAGCCCAAAAGGCCACACATCCGCAGCTGGTTAATATCATCCGCTGTCTCGATGTTCAGGCCATTCGGATGTTGTTGAGTTGAGTAAATATAGCTAGGCTGCAGAGTGTAATAATAGTCAGTTAAAAGAAAATCACGATCGCGTTCTTCGTTGTAAGATGCGCTGAGCGCAATATCGTAATTGCCTGATTTTGTCTCAAAAACGTAAGCGGGTATTTCTACCCGCCTGGTGATTGAATGGGCGCTTTGTTATAGGGCAATAAATCGCTGACATCACAGCTCTCTTCTCGCTGAGGTAGCT
>NZ_MUFR01000070.1:0-6840 GCF_001996185.1 Salinivibrio costicola subsp. alcaliphilus | reverse complement strand
TTCAAGCTTCTGCTGTTTGGTTAAAGTCACTTTCATAGGTAGGAATCATGATCCTGTTTCTACGTAAAATCAAGCATCTTCAATGATCACGGGTATACCGTGTTGCAATTTAGTTGCTTGCAGCAAGTTCTCTATGTAGTGATGTAGGCGGTGGCTTTCTTGCGTCGCGCTATCGAGTAGCTCATTTCTTTCTGTATGCGACAGTTTATTCATATACGCTTGCAACGTTGTCAAGGTACCAATAATTGTCGCTAACGGGGTACGTAAGTCGTGTGAAACGGAGAGTAAGATGCTATTTCTTAATCGAGTTTGCTCTAATTCATCACGTTGTTGGCGGTAAAAGTGTGCTATGTAACTTGTCACGCCAGCGACCAACATAAATACCACCAAATTAATGACGTCAGTGACGTCGCTCATTTGTAAAGAAAAGCGCGGGGCGGTGAAAAGAAAATTAAAGCTCAGTGCTGCCACTAAAGATATCGGCACAGCCAGAGAGGGGCCAGATTGCAGGGCAACAATGGCCACGGCGAGTTGAAGAAGCAGTAATACGGCAATCGTCACTGGGAAGAAGGCATTCAATCCCCAGCAAAGTAGGAGAGTGACGCCGAGCATACTAAAAGATGCCCACACAGGGTATCGACGAAGAGACTGTAACATTCTCGAAGCTCACACCATTCACGAAGGCCCGTAATGTATCAAAAACGTCGCCATTCGCCGCGTAAAAAAAGCGTAAAGTCTATTCGAGTGATGGCAAAGAGGTAGAATTTGTCGACGAAACCACGCTCTTTTTAATTAATCATTATTTACCAGTGCCCAGATTGACATATGGAATTCCATATATATGATATGCCATATGTATGTAAAGTAGACTATAGCGATGTGTGACACCCTAACATTTTATAAAGCCTTATCTGAGCCCACTCGGCTGATCTCTCTATTGCTGCTCTCACAGCATGGTGAGTTATGTGTATGTGATCTGATGGAGGCGTTAGCCCTGAGTCAACCCAAGATTTCTCGACATTTGGCCGAGCTACGCAAGCATCAGTTAGTCGTCGGAGAGCGTCGTGGTAAGTGGGTCTATTACCAATTACACCCAACCTTACCTGAGTGGATGCGCGGTGTTTTGCGCACCACAGCCATCAATAACCCCTCGCTTCTGAGCTCTGTCACGCCTGTAATGCAGGGCAATACGGCTTGTGGACATCATCAATAGGTAGCGTGTCCCATCAGCAACACGAGTGATTCAACGTCAGCAATAACCAAGGATTTGTCTTATGTCTCAATCTGAAACCTGTGCACCGTCGGCCGCGCAAAAAATGGGATGGCTCGATCGGTATTTAACCGTGTGGATTTTTCTCGCCATGGCCATTGGGGTCAGTGTGGGATGGCTTTTTCCCGACGTTGCGACCATCAGTGAACGCTTATCGGTCGGGAGCACCAATGTACCGCTGGCGATTGGCTTGATTTTAATGATGTACCCGCCACTGGCAAAGGTAAATTATCGTTTACTAGGCTCGGTCACGCGCGATAAAAAAGCCATTACGCTGTCGCTGATCATGAACTGGGTGGTGGGTCCTATTCTGATGTTCACACTGGCGGTGCTGTTTTTGCGTGATGAGCCAGGGTATATGGCGGGAGTGATATTAATTGGCCTTGCACGCTGTATTGCCATGGTCTTGGTGTGGAACGACATCAGTGGTGGCAATAAAGAGTATGGCGCGGCCCTAGTGGCCCTGAATAGCTTATTTCAGATCCTGACCTACAGTGTGATGGCATGGCTATTTATCACCGTTTTACCTCCTATGCTGGGGTTACAAAGCTATGTGGTGGATGTGACCATGGGGGACATCGCGCAAAGTGTGCTGATTTATCTGGGTATCCCATTTTTGGCGGGCTATCTATCACGTACCGTGCTGGTCGCTAAAAAAGGTGAACAATGGTACGAAGACGTCTTTTTGCCACGTATTTCCCCGATAACGTTAATCGCTTTGTTGGCGACCATTGTGTTGATGTTTAGCCTAAAAGGGGAGGCGATTATTGCGTTGCCGCTTGACGTGTTACGTATCGCCGTACCCCTGGTAACTTACTTTGTGTTGATGTTCTTTATTAGCTTCTTTGTGGGTAAAAAACTGGGGATCCCCTATGACCGCAACGCGTCAATTGCGTTTACCTCATCCGGTAATAACTTTGAACTGGCGATTGCGGTGGCGATTGCGGTATTCGGCATTCACTCTGATCAAGCCTTTGCAGGAGTGATTGGGCCGCTGGTGGAAGTACCGGTGTTGATTGCTTTGGTGAATATCGCGCTAAGGATGAAGCGGCGTTATACGATTTAATATGAAGCTTTTATGAATTCCTGTCTGTCAGGGTTGCGTGCATGCTTGGGTTTATTAATATACGCATATCCATATGTGCATTTAATAAAGCGTAATGAGAGAGCCTATGTTGCCTCACCAGTTTTTCAAATTGTTGGCCGATGAAACGCGCGTGCGGTGTTTGCTGCTCATTGCTCGTGAAGGGCAGTTATGTGTGTGCGAGCTCACCGAAGCGCTGGATACCTCACAGCCTAAGATCTCACGCCACTTGGCACAACTGCGGGCCAGTGGGGTGTTGGTTGATACGCGCCAAGGGCAATGGGTGTTTTATCGCTTAGCCGCTGATTTACCGGGCTGGATGCGCAAACAAATTCAGGGCTTAGTTGATTCCAACTGCCTAAAAGACACTTATCAAGAAGATATCACGCGGCTTGCCAAGATGGCGTCACGCCCCACCTGCTGCGTGTAAAGGAGAGAGTAATGACAATTAAAGTCGGGATTAATGGATTTGGTCGAATTGGTCGTTTGGCATTACGGGCTGCATTTGATTGGCCAGAGCTCGAGTTTGTGCACATTAACGATGTGGCCGGTGATACCGAAACGCTGGCGCATTTGCTGGAGTTTGATTCGGTACAAGGGCGTTGGCATCACGCGGTGAGTGCGGAAGGCAATCGCGTGCAGATTAACGGCCAAACATTAACGACAAGCCAAGAGAAAGCGATTGATGCAGTCGATTGGTCAGGTTGTGATGTGGTGATTGAGGCAACCGGAAAACACCGTGACGCGGATTTGCTACAACAATACTTGGACCAAGGCGTGAAGCGCGTAGTGGTCTCTGCACCGGTCAAAGATGAGCGTGTGGCGAATATCGTGGTGGGGGTTAATGACGCGATTTTTGATCCGAGCAAACATCGAATTGTTACTGCGGCGTCGTGCACCACGAACTGCCTGGCACCGATTGTGAAAGTGATCCATGAAAAACTGGGAATTGCGCAGTCAACCTTCACCACCATTCATGATTTAACCAATACCCAAACGATTTTAGATGCGCCGCACAAAGACTTACGTCGCGCCCGTGCGTGTGGCATGAGCTTGATCCCGACCACCACAGGATCAGCAACGGCCATTGTGGAAATTTTCCCGGATCTAAAAGGCAAGATTAATGGCCATGCAGTGCGTGTCCCGCTCGCCAATGCGTCACTGACGGATGTGATTTTTGATGTGGAAACCGATACCACCGCCGACGAGGTGAATGCACTGTTGCAACAGGCCGCGGACGGCGAGCTTAAAGGCATTCTTGGCTTTGAGGCGCGTCCTTTAGTCTCGATTGATTATCGTGGCGATCAGCGCTCTACCATTGTCGATGGGCTGTCCACTATGGTGGTGGGTAAGCGTATGGTCAAAATCTATGCGTGGTATGACAACGAAATGGGGTATGCCACGCGCACCGCTGAGTTGGTGCGCAACGTCGGTCTTGTCGATCAGTAAGTGATGCTTGTTAACGGTGGCGGTGCATACAGTGCATCGCCTTTATTTACCGCTTTTATCAAACCTAAATAGACGGCCACTATGTTTGCTCAATTAAGCCAATCTGTGCGCCAGTACATGCTGGTTACCTTTAACTATTGGAACTTCACCATCACCGACGGCGCATTGCGCATGTTGGTGGTGCTGTACTTTTATGACTTAGGCTACGGCACCTTAGAAATTGCCTCGCTGTTTTTGTTTTACGAATTCTTTGGGGTAGTGACCAATCTTGTCGGCGGCTGGTTAGGGGCTCGATTAGGGCTTAACCGCACCATGAATATTGGCCTAGGCATGCAAATTGTGGCGCTTACTATGCTGGCGGTACCCGCGGCGTGGCTAACCATCCCCTGGGTGATGGCGGCACAAGCGCTATCTGGGATTGCGAAAGATCTCAATAAGATGAGTGCGAAAAGTGCGATCAAAACCCTGGTGCCCGATAATGCACAGGGTGCGCTGTTTAAGTGGATTGCGATCCTCACCGGCTCTAAGAACGCACTCAAAGGGGCAGGCTTTTTTGTCGGTGGCGCACTGCTGTCTTTAATTGGCTTTCAATACGCGGTGGCAGCCATGGCCGGTGTGCTGACTGTGGTCTTTATTGGCAGTGTGGTGTCACTAAAAGCGGATTTAGGTAAAGCCAAAAGTAAGCCTAAGTTTTCAGAAATATTTTCCAAGTCGCGCAGCGTCAATATCCTCTCAGCGGCACGCATGTTTCTCTTTGGTGCGCGAGACGTGTGGTTTGTCGTCGCCTTACCGATTTATTTGGGCAACACATTCGGTTGGAGCCATAGTATGGTCGGTGGCTTTCTTGCGCTGTGGGTGATTGCCTATGGTGTGGTGCAAGGGATTGCCCCAAAAATTACTGGGCGTCAAGCAGGGCACTCACCGGGTGGTAAAGCAGCGTTAGGTTGGGCAGGTTTATTGGCCGTGGTGACGGGTGTTATTGCTTACGCAATTGGCGAGCAATGGTACCCACAAGCGGTCATCATTGTCGGATTAATGCTGTTTGGCGTTATTTTTGCGGTTAACTCGTCGCTGCATTCTTACTTGATTGTGAGCTATGCCAAAGGCGATGGCGTGTCGTTGGACGTGGGCTTTTACTATATGGCCAACGCGATGGGGCGATTAATTGGCACGGTGTTGTCGGGCTGGGTTTTCCAAGTATGGGGATTAGCGGCCTGTTTGTGGGTCTCGTTCGTCTTCTTGTTCATTACGACGGTGATTTCGCTGTGGCTACCTAGATCGCACGTCTCGGTGGCTCAAACCTAAACAATAAGGGCAAGAGAATACACTTGCCCTTGTTCCAAGCTATATTTACTCATTGATCATGTTGCTGATCTTCTTTTGCAGTTCTTTATCTTCACGCGCTTGACGAAAGACATTGTTATATTCTTCAATGGATAAGCCTGTTGCCTCAATGGCTTGCGCCATTTCTTTCTGCGTCTCCGCCATTAGTGCTTTAGCTTGCTCTTCATCACTGATGCTCTCGAGCTTACTTTGATAGTCTTTAGATATTGAAACAACCTGTTCAGCCGCTTCAGCGTAGCTGCTCACCACTTGGTCAGTCAGCTGATCTGCCGACATTTCGGTTGTCTCATTGGCAGCGAAACTTGGCAGACTGGCTGCAACAACAAACGCAAAAGATAGGGTCGCTAATAAACGTTTCATCAATTTTCTCCTTTTATTCATCGCTATTCACAGTAGAGGACATGGTGAGTGAAGGTCAAACGCGAAAAAGGCGATTAAGAAAGTTCTAACAAAATCATGACATTCTCAATGTCGGAGCCATTGCTCAGCTTTTTCGAATAACTCCAACAATCGGGTCTGCCGACATTTCTATTGTTGCTTCATATACTGCACATAGAAAGAAAGGAGGACCTATGGGAAAACTGATTGACGGTATTTGGCACGATGTGTGGTATGACACCAAAGCATCAGGCGGGCGCTTTGTTCGTGAAGATGCTGGATTCCGACATTGGATAACCGCGAGCGGTGAAGCCGGCCCAAGCGGGGATGCTGGCTTTAAAGCAGCGTCCGATCGTTATCATCTCTATGTATCTCTCGCTTGCCCGTGGGCACATCGCACCTTGATTATGCGTCATTTGAAAGGGCTTGAGCCTCACATTGATGTCACTGTCGTTGCGCCCGAAATGTTGGAGTATGGCTGGACGTTTTCCGAGCCCGAGCCTTTATACGGGTTTGAGTACGCTCACCAGCTTTACACGCAAGCCAAACCTGACTATACCGGCCGGGTCACTGTGCCGATTTTGTGGGATAAGAAAACCCAGACCATTGTCAGTAATGAATCGGCCGATATCATTCGGATGTTTAATTCGGCCTTTAATGCCATTACGGGGAATGATGACGATTATTACCCAGAAAACCTGCGTGCAGCGGTAGATCAGTGGAATGAATTTGTTTATCCGAACGTGAACAACGGCGTGTATAAATGTGGCTTTGCCACCGAACAAGCGGCTTATGAAGACGCCTTTGATCAGCTATTCAGTGCATTGACGGTATTGGACGATCATCTGAGTCGCAACCGCTATCTGGCTGGGAATCAGATCACAGAAGCAGACTGGCGATTATTTACCACTTTAATCCGCTTTGATCCTGTGTACGTGGGTCACTTTAAATGTAACAAACAACGTATCGCCGACTACTGCAATTTGTTCTGCTATATGAAAGAGTTATTTCAAGTGCCAGGCGTGGCAGGAACGGTCGATATGCACCATATCAAAACCCATTACTACTACAGCCACGGCAACATTAATCCGACGCGCATTGTGCCTAAAGGGCCAGAGCAAGATTTGTGGTCGCCGCATGGGCGGGCGGCCTTGACTGGATAACGAATAGAATGTGTTGTTTCGCACAACGAACAAGGGCCAGCAAATGCTGGCCCTTTAAAAATGGTGGTGGAGGAAGGATTCGAACCTTCGAAGGCTGAGCCGTCAGATTTACAGTCTGATCCCTTTGACCGCTCGGGAACTCCACCACGGAG
>NZ_MUFR01000069.1:0-6939 GCF_001996185.1 Salinivibrio costicola subsp. alcaliphilus | reverse complement strand
CATGCCGAACTCAGTAGTGAAACGAAGCAGCGCCGATGGTAGTGTGGGGTCTCCCCATGTGAGAGTAGGACATCGCCAGGCTTTGATTATAAATTGCGCATATTGCTTGTGATTTTTGATAGCTGCGATGCTCATGTATTGGCATACATTGTGCGTCTCGCTTCAAAACTCCCTGCGCATAGCTCGCAATTTAATCATCAAAGCGAATATGCGTAAGACTTTGATGAGTAGAAATACGAAGCCCTGACCTAACAGTCGGGGTTTTTTTGTATCTTTAATCTTTGATGAAAAACCAATAAAGCCCTGGCCTGACGGTCGGGGCTTTTTTGTATCTTGAGAGTCTAATAAAACTGTGTATCTTGCAGCAAAATTATCGATCTACAGATCGCAATATAATTATCAAAGTAGATATGCGTAAAACGTTGATGAACTGAAATATGAGGTCCTAACCACTCGGTTAGTTTTTTTTTGTTGTAGGAATTGGCCTTAATAAACCGGTCATTAACTAATATGGTGATCCTAAAGGCTATATAAGCAAGATCGCAGCAAGCAATCATGTGCTGCTGCGATACAAATTAACGGGGCAGTAGACAGCTTAACGCCAGTTGACTATCGACTAATTTGATACCGACGGCCAGCATCTCGTCACAGGCAGAGGATACGGTTTTAGCATTAATCCCTCGGCAAGCGGCAAGGTTAACGACAACGTCGAAACGACCCCGTTTTTTCAGTTGGATAGCGGTTGTTTTGACGCAGTAATCGGTTGCCAGCCCGCCCACTATTACTGTTTCGACATCTTGGCTATGCAGCCACTCAATTAATCCAGTACTGAGCTTTTCTTCAATATCATGAAAGCAAGCACCATACGGATGAAGATCGGGCTCGATGCCTTTCCAAACCACATAATGATATTCGGTCACTGCTGGCAATGCGTCAATCGTCTCAAACCCTTTCGTTCCGGGAACCGCGTGTTGCACCCAAGTCAGATCGGCGTTTTTATGCGGCAAAGGCTGGAGCATGTCAGCGGGGTCGTCGACCACCCAAATGGCGTTAGCAGGATGCGCATCTTTGGTCAAAACACGTACGTCAGCCAACGTTGCCTGCTCGTTGAGTGCCGGTCCGATGGTATCGCCTTCGGGGACGGGTAATTCGTCAGGACATAACGGCGTAAACGTGCGCTGTGCATCAACGTCAATGGCAGCTATTTTGGCCTGTTTCATTGCGGTTATCCCCTAAAGTATCTGATTGAGTATATGATCGGCCTTAACCCGCTTTATCCGTTTAAGTAGGCGTTTGACTGGCGCAGGATAATCCTCCATTTTTTCTATCTGCTTATAACTGCCAACCAGCTGTGTATGAGCCAAGATCGTATCTACCTCTTGCTGCTTCTGCGCCTCTAATTGCTGATGCTTATCATGAATCAAGATGGCGTTTTCTAAGTCTAGCTTCCAGGCGCGCGGATTGAGGTTATTTCCCGTTAACAGCATATACTGGCGATCGACCCAAATGCCTTTCAAATGGAAGCTGTTGTCATCATGTTTCCAGATATGGATATTTAACTGACGTTTTGCAATCGCTGCTTCGTTGCGACGGGCAAAGTTGCGTAAGTTGACTTCATACAAATAAGGCAGAGCTGAAATCGTCTTAAATGGCGCCTCTGGTGGTGAGTAGAAATCGTTCGCGGTTTTATCTCCCACTATAATCCTCACGCTTACCCCTCGGCGAAGTGCGCGACGGATTTCGCGAACGACACTGCGTGGTGGATTAAAATAGGGCGTGCAAATGACTAATTCATCATGGGCACTGGCAATCAAATGACAGATATAGCGATTGAGCTTATTTTTCCGTTTACCTAACCCGACCATCGGGGTAAGTCCAACTTGGTCTTCACTAATCGGCTCATCTTGATATCGATAGCTGGCCTGCTGTAGCTGACCACGAAACTCACGAATGTTTGGCTTTAGTGCTTTGCTGTTGGGGCGGTCGGGCGAGGTGAGACAGTTGACGGCACTGTCGGCGATTAACGTGTTGACAATAAAGTCTGCCATGGTGTCGGCGAGTACTTTATTGGCGAGCACGTGATAACGGTCATAACGGTATCTATCATGTTGCGCTAAATAGACATCGTTTAAGCTGGCGCCGCTGTATATAACGGTGTTATCAAATACGAATCCTTTTAAGTGCAAAACGCCGAAGACTTCGCGGTTTCTAACTGGCACACCCAAGACCTCTATCTTATGTGGGTAGCGCTCTGCATAAGCTCGATATAGTCCTGCATTACCGTCCGACTGTTCAGCACCAATTAACCCTCGCTGTGCGCGATGCCAGTCGACTAATACTTTGATATCGAGGGCAGGGTTAGCTTGCTTTGCTTCGTAAAGCGCATCCAGAATGCTTCGTCCTGCTTCGTCGTCTTGTAAGTACAGAGCCACCAGATAAATACGTGATGTTGCTTTTTTAATTTCGCTAAGGAGCCGTTCTCTAAATGAGACCGCGTCTAATAAGGTTTCGAGATTTTCTGGCTGGTGCGCAATGGTGGGCAAGCGATCAATAAGCTGCCGGTTTGCGTTCGCTGAATCCATTATTACCTCTTTTTGTTCGACGGCCAGAGTCGAGCATTGATACTAAACCCTGAATGATACCAGAAATTGCGTCAAGCTACGGATCACCGCGCAATGGCTTTGTTGCTAATGTCACGCTTTGGGTGAGTATTCCATCGCCACTAAATCTTTGCCACTTTGACAATAACGGTGCAGGCGTGCAGCCAGATCATCGGGTAATACGTGATGATCGACAGGCGTAAAACCATGCTGCGCATACAAGGTAGTCAGTGGACGGAAAGCTAAGCAAAAGCTAGGACGTTGACACAGTGTTTCTTGCACTGCGTCGAGTAAACGATGACTTAAACCTGTTCCTCGCAGATCAGGGTGTAGCAACATGCCTGTGAGTAACTGATACTCGAGACGTTGCTGAAAGCGTACCGCGCCACATAGTCCACTCGGGCCATCAATGACCCAAATACGTTCATCTTTCTTGGGTTTTCCGGGAGGATAGTGTGTTTTGTAGAACCGCGCTACCAGTGGGAACCGCAAGGGCTCTAGCGGGTGAATGTGATAATTATCCATAGCCTAATAGATGCGCAATACGAGCAGGACAGGTAGTATACCCATCAATGAGTTTTCTAACAGCGTAATGCAACGATGAAGTGGTTATCTGATGTGTCTTTGACACCCCATCATACGTTTGGTTTGCCCGCGCGCGCCCAAGCGATTGTAGAAGCACATTGTGTGCAAGACTTACAAGAGATTTGGCAAGCGTCTGATTATCACAACTCACCGAAGTTAGTGGTTGGTGAAGGCAGCAACCTGCTTTTTTGCCAAGACTTTGAGGGAGTGGTGGTCCTTAACCGCCTAAAGGGGATCACGATCGATAACCACGCTGACCATTACCTATTACATGTTGGCGCCGGTGAGCCTTGGCATGCGTTTGTTGCCTGGAGTATTGATAATGCGATGCCTGGGCTTGAGAACCTGGCATTAATTCCCGGCTGTGTGGGGGCGGCACCGATTCAAAATATTGGTGCCTATGGTGTCGAATTTGCGGAGCGTTGCGCTTACGTCGATATCTATCATCCTGACACGGGCAATCAACGTCGTCTGTCTTGCGATGAATGTCAGTTTGGTTACCGCGATTCGATTTTTAAAACCCCCGCCATGCAGGGATGGGTCATTACTCAGGTTGGCTTTCGCTTGGATAAAGCGTGGAAACCGGTACTCAAGTATGGCGCGTTAGCTGAACTGGATTCTCAACAAGCGACCCCCAAAGGCATTTTTGATGCTGTGTGTGCGATTCGGCGCGCTAAATTACCCGATCCTTCTGTATGCGGTAACGCTGGGAGTTTCTTTAAAAATCCGGTGCTTGATAGCGAGCAAGCGACAAAGTTAAAGGTTTCTTACCCTGATGTGCCGCTCTTTTCCGCGCCTTTGGGACAAAAAAAGGTCGCAGCGGGGTGGCTGATTGATCAATGTGGCTTAAAAGGGAAACGCCAAGGCGGCGCACGCGTTCATCCTCAGCAAGCACTGGTTATTACCAATGCCGAGAATGCGATCAGTGATGATGTGATACGTTTAGCTAAGCATGTCGTCTCGCATGTTTATACGCGTTTTGGTGTGAGGCTTGAGCACGAAGTGCGCTTGATTGATCAGCAGGGTGAAACAACCTTGGAGGCACAATGAAGAGCGCGCATTCGGCACGTCTCGCCTTGATTACACGTTTATCTGATGGTGAGTTTCACTCTGGCGAAATGCTGGGGGAAGCGCTGGGTATGACGCGTGCGGCGATCAGTAAACACATCAAGGTTCTCCAATCTTGGGGGCTTGATATTTATCGAGTACAGGGCAAAGGCTATTGCTTATCACAACCGATTGAGCTGCTCGATGAAGCTTGGTTAAGTGCCCATACCGATATACCCGCTTTGGCTGTGATCCCAGTGATAGACTCAACCAATCAGCATTTAATGGAAAGAGTGGGGCAGCTCAGTCCTGGTAGTGTGTGCTTGGCCGAGTATCAGCAACAAGGCCGTGGTCGTCGAGGGCGTGCATGGCAATCGCCGTTTGGTAGCAATTTATACCTCTCCATGTATTGGCGATTAGATGCAGGGCCTGCGGCGGCAATGGGGCTCAGCCTTGTTGTCGGAGTAGCAATGACAAAAGCGTTACACGATCTGGGTGCGCCAGGTGTCAAAGTAAAATGGCCTAACGACCTCTATTATCAAGACAAAAAGTTAGCGGGTATTTTGGTTGAAATGACCGGGCAAACGGGTGATGCGGCACACATAGTGATTGGTATGGGGCTTAACCTCGGCATGGGGGCTCATCTTAACGACAATATTGATCAACCTTGGGCGAAGCTTGCACAGGCGTGTTCACCGATGCCGTCACGTAATACGTTAGCAGCGAACTTGATTCACCGTCTCAAGGCATCGCTTATCGACTACGAACAGCAAGGTATGGCTAGTATTTTGGCTGATTGGCCACAACTGGATAATTTTATCGGTCGCCCCGTTAAGCTATTAATGGGCGACCGCCAGGTAAAAGGAATTGAGCGCGGTATTGATGAGCATGGCGCCTTATTGCTGGAGGTTGATGGAAACATCACGCCTTACTTGGGAGGGGAAATCTCGTTAAGGCGCGATGATTAGTCCTTATACGAATGCGGACTATTTACGCACGCGTACGCGCTGAACAGAATGGTTCGGGCCCTTTTCTAACACTAAGCTTGCCCGTTCACGGGTTGGCAAAATGTTTTCTAGTAAATTCTTGCCGTTAATATCATTCCAAATGGTGGCTGCTTTCTGTGTCGCTTCTTCGACGGACAAGCGCGTGTAATGGTGAAAATAAGCTTGTGGATCGAGGAATGCCCCGCGCCGAAACTTCATAAAGCGTTCGATGTACCAGTGTTTGAGTAAGTCAGGCTCGGCGTCTACATAAATAGAAAAGTCGAGAAAATCAGAAATAAACACGTGGTGCGGATCGTGTGGATAATCCATGCCACTTTGTAGCACATTCAGCCCCTCTAATATTAAAATATCGGGCTTTTCGACTTTTTGCTCATCCGATGTAATGTCGTAGACAAGGTGGGAATAAACAGGCGCAGTGACACAGTCTTTGCCTGATTTGACGTCAGCGACAAATTCAACCAGCTTGCGCATGTCATACGATTGCGGGAAGCCCTTTTTGTGCATGATGCCGCGCGATTCGAGCTCAGCATTGGGATATAAAAAACCATCAGTGGTGACTAACGCCACTTTAGGGTGATCCGGCCACCGGGTTAGAAGCGCTTTTAGGAGCCTTGCCGTCGTGCTTTTCCCAACCGCCACACTGCCTGCAATGCCGATAACGTAAGGCACATGGTTTGACACGGGCTGAGAAAGAAACTCATCAAGTACTTCAGTTCGGCTTTTACGCGCTTTAACATACAGATTGAGTAAGCGCGACAACGGTAGATAGACATCGCGCACTTCATCCATTGATAAATGTTCATTCAAGCCGCGTAAGCGGTCAATGTCATCTTCGGTAAGCGTCATGGGCACTGCATCCCTCAGTTCAGCCCATTGTTGACGGTCGAACGACAAATAAGGCGTTAGCGTTGCGTTCATGATCCATGTGCCTTAAGCCAATAAAGAGAGTGACGATACCGCAAACCAGCGGGAAGGAAAAGCGCTTGCCTATTGTCATCAAGGTGTTGGCTGGTTACTTTCCCAACAATCACACGAAAAAATACCCAAAAGATGCAAAAATCACCCATTTTTTTAAAATTCCCTATTGCACCCCTCAAATCCATGGCATAGAATGCGCAGCACTTGTCGCCGGCTTAGCTCAGTTGGTAGAGCAACTGACTTGTAATCAGTAGGTCGCCAGTTCGATTCCGGCAGCCGGCACCAAAATTTAGGTGGAATTCCCGAGTGGTCAAAGGGATCAGACTGTAAATCTGACGGCTCAGCCTTCGAAGGTTCGAATCCTTCTTCCACCACCAATTTCAAATTGTTTGAATAGCTCTACGAGTAACGATTGCGGGCATCGTATAATGGCTATTACCTCAGCCTTCCAAGCTGATGATGCGGGTTCGATTCCCGCTGCCCGCTCCACTCTTTTTAGAGTGCTGATATAGCTCAGTCGGTAGAGCGCACCCTTGGTAAGGGTGAGGTCGGCAGTTCAAATCTGCCTATCAGCACCATCCTCTCCAAGGTTACTTCAAGCCGTTTGATGTATACTCAACAAACCTGATTGTTGGTTGTGTGGTCGTAATGCCACCGAAATACCGTGCTTAGAGGGACTGTCATGTCTAAAGAAAAATTTGAACGTACGAAAACGCACGTTAACGTTGGTACTATTGGCCACGTTGACCATGGTAAAACTACGCTGACTGCAGCTATCTGTA
>NZ_MUFR01000068.1:0-7356 GCF_001996185.1 Salinivibrio costicola subsp. alcaliphilus | reverse complement strand
GAAGACATTGACACGGGAACAATGACGCTCTCGGGCTCGGTGGATGATGTTGTGAGCTTTTTCTGCCAGTAATAGAACTGCGACTGGGCAATTTGGTGCTGTTCGCACCAGGCGGCGATGGTGAGTTGGCTGTCTTTTTGATGCTGCAGGCGCTCCTGCCAGAGTGTCATCTTGTCTTCGCGTGTCATGATATCGCTCCGATAGTGAAGGAGCTATATCAATATCAGGTCATCGTGGTTATGTGAATGTGGGGAGAAATGGCCGCTTACCCTTAAATGTGCGTGCATTGTTAATGCCCTATTTAACCGGCGAGCCACAGACTGAGACAGCGCAAGTTTAATCCCGCTGCGCGCCGGGAACGGTATGTTCGGTTTAGTCACTATCGCGCAATGCGTCGCAGTACACCACAAGATCGTCGGCGGTCCAATGGGTTGAGACGTTACGCTGAGTCAGTGAGGTTTCAACCCAGCCTGCGCTGACCACCTCAAACCAGTGAGTTAGCATTGCCTCAAATCCTTTGCTCGCCTGCATACCGGTCCAATCTGGGAGGCTAAGTTGAGTGATTACGTTGTCTTGCATGCGTTCGCCTCGGGTAAAGCCATCAAAGAAATAGCACTCATTACGATACGCAGCGGCAATGGTTTCTTTGGTGGCACCGTATTGGCGATTCATGCTGGCTTCAAACAAGCTATTATCACGGTGCCAGCGCACATCTAATCGGCCGAGTAACCCTTCACCAAATTGCGCGAACACGTCTAAATCATCAATACTCATGTCGCCATGTACATTAATACTGTCGAGCGGATGAATAAAGTCATCAAAAATAAAGCGGCGTGGTGCATCAGGCAGCGCATGGCGGTGTTTTTCCCAGCGCAACGATAACAACGGTGTACCTAACTCATCTTCCGGACGCTGATCGTTCAGGTGGGTGTTTAACAGTGGCAAATAACGGCGATTAAACCCGACAAACAACGGCGTTTGGTGTTGCTCAGCCAGGTTAAATAAGGTTTCAACGTCTGCGCCTGAAGGGGCAACGGGCTTATCAACAAATACCGGCACGCCAGCTTCGAGGCAGGGACGAATCAAGGCCGCATGCGAGTCGGTCGCGCTATGGATCATCACCCCATCCACACCAAGCGCCAAGCATTCATGGATGTCGGTGGCCGTGTTCGTCACCCGATATTGATATGCGAGCGCAGCCAACTTTTGGCTATCACGGCTACACAAGACCCAATCTAATCCTGGCCAGTTGGCCAATAAGGGTAGATACGCTTTCTGGGCAATGTCGCCAAGCCCGATCGATGCGATCTTCATGCTTTCTCCTTACGTCGTGCGCGCCAGCTGTAGCCCAACCGGATGCGGCCCAACCGAGTGCGGCCTCAGTCAGCGCTGGAAGTCGCCAGCAGAAATCAGTAACCTAGCCGCATTCTACACAGTGTTTATCATTATGAATATTTTAATCTCTTGGCTCTCTCAGGCCGGTGCGTGGTTAACGCCTTGGCTAAATGATATTGCGATGGCTATTGTCGCGTCGCTTTTGGTGGTGTTTGGTAATGACATTAACCGTACCCTACGCCGTTTATTAACCGGACACCATTTTATTGTTCGTACTCTGGTATTTGTGGCAATCAATGCTTTTGGTTACGGCGCTTTCATTATAGCGGTGTCGCCGTGGCTTGCGGGTAAAATGCGTGGATGGCCTGATCATTGGCTGTTTGCCGGCTTAGTGGCGACCTTTATCTTTATCGGGATGTGGGCGCAGCGTCAGCGCCAAATCTAACCGCCCGATAGCCCAGCCCCCTTCCCTGTGATGCCCAATCATCCACTTTATCGTATGGCTGTTTAATTACTAAGCAGCCATACTGTGTAAGCAATCCGATACTGGTATCACAGCGTATTGGTGACAAAAAGGAGATTTGTATGCAACGTGGACTCATGTGGTTTCGCCACGACCTTCGAATACACGACAATCCTGCGCTCGCTAATTTGGCCTCAAGCTGTGACACGCTGACCTGTGTGTTTGTGATTGATCCGAGCTGGTCACGTGCAGATCATTTTCAAAGCAAGCATTTGGGCCCTCAGCGCGAGACATTTTTGTGGCAAAGCTTAACGGAGCTGCACCGTGCCTTAGATGCCATGGGGCAAAAGCTGATTATTCGTACGGGCAACCCGCTGGAAGTGGTGGCGAACCTTTGTATGGATCATGAGTTTGATCTGATTGGCGTCACCGACCACCCTGGTACGCGTGAGCGCCACCAGGTAGACACTTTAGTCAGCCGCTTTCCGCAGCGGGTGGTGGTGTCCGATGCGCATACGCTGTTTACACAACACCAGTTGCCGTTTGATTTACCTGATATCCCGCCAACGTTTACGCAGTTTCGTAAAGCGGTCGAAAAGAAAGGGATCCAACCGCGATTACCCTTGCCGGTGCCTGAGTCATTACCGGCGCCCTTGGCTGGCATGACATCTGAGCCGGCACCACTGTCCGACCGTCGGATTTCCCCGTATCAAGGCGGTGAAATTGCCGGCCGCGCCCAATTGAATCATTTCTTATGGGATACGCACCGGGTCCAGCGTTATAAGGAAACGCGTAATGGTCTTGATGGGTGGGCGTTTTCTTCGCGTTTATCGGCTTGGCTGGCCAACGGTTGCTTGTCGGTACGTTGGGCGGCCGCGGAGTTAAACCGCTATGAGCGCAATGTCGAGCAGAATGAATCGACCTATTGGTTGTATTTTGAGTTGTTATGGCGCGAATATTTTCAGTGGATGCTGTATCACTACGGTGCGCGCTTTTTCCGCTTTAAAGGTATCGCCAATAAACGTCCTCTAACCACGTTTTATGCTGAAGCCTTTATGGCATGGCGCGAAGGCAGTACCGATTTCCCGATTGTGAATGCCGCCATGCGTCAGTTAAAACACACTGGGTGGATCTCTAACCGTAGTCGCCAGTTAGTCGCCAGCTGTTTAATTCACGAGCTTGGGATCGATTGGCGTTATGGCGCGGCGTATTTTGAGCAGCAGCTGATTGATTTTGATGTGGCGGCCAACTATGGCAATTGGCAATATTTGGCGGGTGTAGGGGCTGATCCCCGCGGCAGCCGCCGATTTAATCTCGACAAGCAAGCCGCGCAATACGATCCTGATGGCAGCTTTGTCGCCAAATGGCTAACCAATGAAGAGCCCTTATATTGATGGTGAGGATAATCCGATACTACCCCTTTATTTATCAAGTTACCCATTTATCTACCAAGTTACCCATTTATTTACCTAGTAAAGCGTCGTTCGCTTAGTCTCTCGGCTCGCCGGCTTTTTCGCAGGCGGGTCGGTAGCTATCAATAATCGCGCTCACTTTATCGCTCACCCGGCGTGAGAATAGTAAGGCAATGTGGGTAACCGGGTACACATCGTGGCTAGTCATGCCTTCGATTTTTGTTTCTTCAACCAACACGGTGCCATCACAGACTTGTTTTTTTAACAGCATAGCCGCGGGGCCGAAGGGACAATCTCCGGCGAGGCTGTGCAACGGTGGCAAGTCGACCCAAGGGGTAACGGTATCTGGGATCAACAGGTGCTCACTACGTTGAAATAACCAGCCACCCCACCCAAGGTCACCAAATAAACGAGCAAGTTGAGCACCTTGGTGCGGAGTCCCTAAGGTGATCACCGCACGAACGTTTATCGTGCCAGACGAGAGGCGCTCGGTTTGGCGCTCAAGGTAGCGTCGAATAATCAGCCCACCCATTGAGTGACCAATAAGAATGGCGGGCGCTTGGCCAATAAACGCATCAATTTTAGCGTTTATCTCATCGAAGTCTGGGTTCAAGGTGTTATACGAAAGATTCAGCACCTGATGGCCCTGTTTTTCCAGCCGCTCACACAGGGGGATCAAAAAGATGCCGTGCATGTATAAGCCGTGCAATGTCACAATTTTCATCCCATCTCCCTTTTTAAAAAAAACGCCTCACCCTTCATCGAGTGAGACGTCATTGTGTTTTACTCGCGCTCTATCATCCGTTAGAAAATCAAATGGGCGATACCTGCAACAACGGGAAGCGTCACCAGGGTACGCAAAATAAAGATCACAAACAGCTCCCACAGTTTTACTGGAATCTTACTGCCGAGCAAGAGTGCACCTACTTCGGAGATATAAATCAGCTGAGTGACCGACACGGTGGCAATCACAAAGCGGGTCATTTCGCTTTCAATGTCTGCCGCTAGAATGGCCGGGATAAACATATCAGCAAAGCCGATCACCATGGTCTCGGACGCCTTCACCGCATCAGGAATGTGCAGCAATTCAAGCAGTGGTACAAAGGGTGCGCCGAGAATACTAAAGACGTCGGTATATTCTGCGACCATCAGTGCCGCGGTTCCGATTGCCATCACCACAGGCAAGACACCGAGTACCATGTCGACAGCGTTTTGGGCGCCCTCTTTGAGGACGCTGTTCACCGAGCGGATTTTCTCGGCACGGTTGAGGGCACAATGCAGGCCATAGCTTAACGTAGAATACCCTTCTGGTAATGTTTCCTCGTCACCTTGTCGCTCTGAGTTATCGATTAACGCATCTTTTTTCCAGCATAAAGGAGGCAAACGTGGCACCACTATTGCCGCCGCAATCCCGGCTAAACATACAGTGAGATAGAACCAGGTAAACATATGCATCAAATTAACTTGTGCAATCACCACCAAGCTAAAACTGATCGATACCGCTGAGAAGGTGGTGCCGACAACCGCCGCTTCTCGCTGGGTGTAAAAGCCCTGCTCATACTGTTTGCTGGTCATCAAAATGCCGACACTACCGTCGCCTAACCAAGACGCCGCACAATCAACGGCCGAGCGCCCCGGCAAACCAAACAGTGGGCGCATGACTTTGGTGAACACCGCGCCCAATAACTCCAATAAACCAAAGCTGGTTAGCAGTGGTAACAATAAACCGGCAAAAATGAATACCGAAAGCAAGGTAGGCAGCAATTCATTAAGCACAAACGCCCCGGTGGTTTCGCCCATGATCACTGGCGTACCGATCCCATAAAACGCCATGATGACAAAAACAGCGCCAAATATACGAGTTGCCAACCAAATGGGGGTTACGTTGAATAAGCCATTAAGGAAGCCATGACGTGTGATCACGGCAGGTTTGGCCAAGGTAACCAATACTGAAACAACGGCACTCAACACCACTAAGGCAGTGACGACCGCGGTTGCACTATTACCTAACAAGTCCAACACAGTGCTGGCCATCACCGCAATAGGGATAGTGACACTGTCGCCGAAAGTAATGGGTGTCATGAAAAACAGCAACCCAAGCAGCGATGGGATCGCGAACATCAGAATATTTCTCGTCGAAGGTGCCTTCTTGGAGAGTGTGTCAGTTTTTTGCATACGTCTGAATCCTGAATTTTTATTTATCTCACAGCGAAAACCAACCACTTTGGCGATTAATTATTCACTCACTGTGACTGACTGGCATGCAGATTATCGAATCACACATAGGATGTAAATAACTATTTAGTCATAAATACTGAATAAATACATCGTAAAAGTCGATTCGCCATGCCATTTTCTGGTTTCATAGTTCAACAAACTCTCTTTTGTGAAAAGTTTGTTACACCGTTTTATTGACCAAGATCAGATTCTGTTACTCATTTGTAGGGTATGAGGTGGGTTAGCTCACAGAATAAGCCCAAATATAATCAACCGATAAGGCGCAAACTTGCCTTCAATGCCTGTTAACCAATTTTAAAGTCAATACGGGCATATTCTTTGATCAACCAATCACCAAAGTCATTGAGGAGGGTCATAACAGCACGTTTTTTTACAGGTTTGCGTTCTAGTAGTATAAAAAGTCGCTCAATTGCGGTTTTCTGAGCAGGATAATGTTTGATAAATGCGTCGGCACACTCTTCTAATGACTCACTCCAACGTGCTTCTTTATGCATAACTAACCCAAATGCGGCGCGTATTAAGGTATCGGCGATCGATTGTGCGACGTTGAGCTGGGTATTCCAAGTTGTCGCGGCGGTCACCTTTTGCTTGGCGCGCGCAAGCTTTTCCGATACGTCTGGATTCATGGCTTTTGCCACTTCCCAACTGGCTTCGAACAAGCCAAAACTAAGAGAGAGATCTTGTCCATACAGGCAAATCGCTCTGTGCTTAAAAAAGAAGCCCCAATGGAAGACTTGCGACAGATCGCTAACGTGTGACACTGTCACTATATCGATATGGCAATCACTGATCACTTTGCTATGGCTGGTTTTCAATCGCCACAACAAGGTATTTAACGCATTAGATTGATCAAGCGTTAACGCCTGTTGGCACACAACGGTCAGTGATAACACCGTTTCTTTGACGACCGCACGGCGCCAGACAATATCGCCACTGATATACACACCGTGAAGCCGCTTGCCAAGCAGAGCACGCAGCTGTTTCACCGCTTTGATCATCACGGGAATAAATTCAGATTGGAATGGCGCGCGCCGATCGGGCTCGGGTAAATACGCGGTTCGAGATTGCAACTGAGTCACGACTTTTACACACGGTTGAACAGGCGCGCTATTGTTGGTCATCTGCATTAACAAATCAACGCTCTAACAACGGTTCTGCTTCAATTTTAGTCAGTCTCTGTGATAATCACCAGAGTGGTTCTCTGTGCATGGTTTAGGGGGTGCCATACGAATCTCTAGAGCCATGCCCCTCTCTTGGCGTTTTTGATCGCTGAGATGCCACCTTGCGCATGTTATAGTGCGACCATACACACCCCAACGAGAGATAATTATGACGCAACACAACCTGCTTAACTTAGAGGATATAATCGAGATCGCGTTTGATATTTTTGCCGAAATGGCCCCCGACAACTTGGAGCATGACGATTTGCTGCTTTTTGAATCTCGGTTTGAAGACGAAGGCGGTGCGATTGTGGTCGAAGTTAATAGTGATTGGCCTGAACACGTGGGCGCTGATATAGATTTATCTCAGTGTGCAGAAGTGCAAATTGGACTGGCCGGCGACGAAGTGCTTAAACCTGTATTCGCGCGCATGCTGATTAGCCGCGATATCGATAATAAATTCTGCCATATGCTGTGGAACCGAAACGGAAAGCAGTTGCATTAATGTCCGTGTGAGCTGACACGAGCATACCCTGATTCTATTTAGCCAATAATGACATCCCCGGAGCCTGACACCAGTACGCCACCACAGTTGAGCGCATCGCCAATGCGGGCGGCGGGTTTACCATCAATCATCACCCCAGTTGCGCCCGCGGCAATCTGGCGACCATGAAAGCCATGTGGGGTTTTCGGGCAGGGGCAACCGTGTGGGGCGGCGGTATCCCCCACTCTTGCCGCCGGCTTGCCA
>NZ_MUFR01000067.1:0-7826 GCF_001996185.1 Salinivibrio costicola subsp. alcaliphilus | reverse complement strand
CAAGGGATGGGGGATGGATGACGAGGACCTTTTCGAGAAGGCTGCTGATTCCGATCTCGGCGATGTGGGATCCCCGGGTACCGAGCTCGAATTCGCCCTATAGTGAGTCGTATTACAATTCACTGGCCGTCGTTTTACAACGTCGTGACTGGGAAAACCCTGGCGTTACCCAACTTAATCGCCTTGCAGCACATCCCCCTTTCGCCAGCTGGCGTAATAGCGAAGAGGCCCGCACCGATCGCCCTTCCCAACAGTTGCGCAGCTGAATGGCGAATGGCGCCTGATGCGGTATTTTCTCCTTACGCATCTGTGCGGTATTTCACACCGCATATGGTGCACTCTCAGTACAATCTGCTCTGATGCCGCATAGTTAAGCCAGCCCCGACACCCGCCAACACCCGCTGACGCGAACCCCTTGCGGCCGCATCGAATATAACTTCGTATAATGTATGCTATACGAAGTTATTAGCGATGAGCTCGGACTTCCATTGTTCATTCCACGGACAAAAACAGAGAAAGGAAACGACAGAGGCCAAAAAGCTCGCTTTCAGCACCTGTCGTTTCCTTTCTTTTCAGAGGGTATTTTAAATAAAAACATTAAGTTATGACGAAGAAGAACGGAAACGCCTTAAACCGGAAAATTTTCATAAATAGCGAAAACCCGCGAGGTCGCCGCCCCGTAACCTGTCGGATCACCGGAAAGGACCCGTAAAGTGATAATGATTATCATCTACATATCACAACGTGCGTGGAGGCCATCAAACCACGTCAAATAATCAATTATGACGCAGGTATCGTATTAATTGATCTGCATCAACTTAACGTAAAAGCAACTTCAGACAATACAAATCAGCGACACTGAATACGGGGCAACCTCATGTCCGAGCTCGCGAGCTCGTCGACAGCGACACACTTGCATCGGATGCAGCCCGGTTAACGTGCCGGCACGGCCTGGGTAACCAGGTATTTTGTCCACATAACCGTGCGCAAAATGTTGTGGATAAGCAGGACACAGCAGCAATCCACAGCAGGCATACAACCGCACACCGAGGTTACTCCGTTCTACAGGTTACGACGACATGTCAATACTTGCCCTTGACAGGCATTGATGGAATCGTAGTCTCACGCTGATAGTCTGATCGACAATACAAGTGGGACCGTGGTCCCAGACCGATAATCAGACCGACAACACGAGTGGGATCGTGGTCCCAGACTAATAATCAGACCGACGATACGAGTGGGACCGTGGTCCCAGACTAATAATCAGACCGACGATACGAGTGGGACCGTGGTCCCAGTCTGATTATCAGACCGACGATACAAGTGGAACAGTGGGCCCAGAGAGAATATTCAGGCCAGTTATGCTTTCTGGCCTGTAACAAAGGACATTAAGTAAAGACAGATAAACGTAGACTAAAACGTGGTCGCATCAGGGTGCTGGCTTTTCAAGTTCCTTAAGAATGGCCTCAATTTTCTCTATACACTCAGTTGGAACACGAGACCTGTCCAGGTTAAGCACCATTTTATCGCCCTTATACAATACTGTCGCTCCAGGAGCAAACTGATGTCGTGAGCTTAAACTAGTTCTTGATGCAGATGACGTTTTAAGCACAGAAGTTAAAAGAGTGATAACTTCTTCAGCTTCAAATATCACCCCAGCTTTTTTCTGCTCATGAAGGTTAGATGCCTGCTGCTTAAGTAATTCCTCTTTATCTGTAAAGGCTTTTTGAAGTGCATCACCTGACCGGGCAGATAGTTCACCGGGGTGAGAAAAAAGAGCAACAACTGATTTAGGCAATTTGGCGGTGTTGATACAGCGGGTAATAATCTTACGTGAAATATTTTCCGCATCAGCCAGCGCAGAAATATTTCCAGCAAATTCATTCTGCAATCGGCTTGCATAACGCTGACCACGTTCATAAGCACTTGTTGGGCGATAATCGTTACCCAATCTGGATAATGCAGCCATCTGCTCATCATCCAGCTCGCCAACCAGAACACGATAATCACTTTCGGTAAGTGCAGCAGCTTTACGACGGCGACTCCCATCGGCAATTTCTATGACACCAGATACTCTTCGACCGAACGCCGGTGTCTGTTGACCAGTCAGTAGAAAAGAAGGGATGAGATCATCCAGTGCGTCCTCAGTAAGCAGCTCCTGGTCACGTTCATTACCTGACCATACCCGAGAGGTCTTCTCAACACTATCACCCCGGAGCACTTCAAGAGTAAACTTCACATCCCGACCACATACAGGCAAAGTAATGGCATTACCGCGAGCCATTACTCCTACGCGCGCAATTAACGAATCCACCATCGGGGCAGCTGGTGTCGATAACGAAGTATCTTCAACCGGTTGAGTATTGAGCGTATGTTTTGGAATAACAGGCGCACGCTTCATTATCTAATCTCCCAGCGTGGTTTAATCAGACGATCGAAAATTTCATTGCAGACAGGTTCCCAAATAGAAAGAGCATTTCTCCAGGCACCAGTTGAAGAGCGTTGATCAATGGCCTGTTCAAAAACAGTTCTCATCCGGATCTGACCTTTACCAACTTCATCCGTTTCACGTACAACATTTTTTAGAACCATGCTTCCCCAGGCATCCCGAATTTGCTCCTCCATCCACGGGGACTGAGAGCCATTACTATTGCTGTATTTGGTAAGCAAAATACGTACATCAGGCTCGAACCCTTTAAGATCAACGTTCTTGAGCAGATCACGAAGCATATCGAAAAACTGCAGTGCGGAGGTGTAGTCAAACAACTCAGCAGGCGTGGGAACAATCAGCACATCAGCAGCACATACGACATTAATCGTGCCGATACCCAGGTTAGGCGCGCTGTCAATAACTATGACATCATAGTCATGAGCAACAGTTTCAATGGCCAGTCGGAGCATCAGGTGTGGATCGGTGGGCAGTTTACCTTCATCAAATTTGCCCATTAACTCAGTTTCAATACGGTGCAGAGCCAGACAGGAAGGAATAATGTCAAGCCCCGGCCAGCAAGTGGGCTTTATTGCATAAGTGACATCGTCCTTTTCCCCAAGATAGAAAGGCAGGAGAGTGTCTTCTGCATGAATATGAAGATCTGGTACCCATCCGTGATACATTGAGGCTGTTCCCTGGGGGTCGTTACCTTCCACGAGCAAAACACGTAGCCCCTTCAGAGCCAGATCCTGAGCAAGATGAACAGAAACTGAGGTTTTGTAAACGCCACCTTTATGGGCAGCAACCCCGATCACCGGTGGAAATACGTCTTCAGCACGTCGCAATCGCGTACCAAACACATCACGCATATGATTAATTTGTTCAATTGTATAACCAACACGTTGCTCAACCCGTCCTCGAATTTCCATATCCGGGTGCGGTAGTCGCCCTGCTTTCTCGGCATCTCTGATAGCCTGAGAAGAAACCCCAACTAAATCCGCTGCTTCACCTATTCTCCAGCGCCGGGTTATTTTCCTCGCTTCCGGGCTGTCATCATTAAACTGTGCAATGGCGATAGCCTTCGTCATTTCATGACCAGCGTTTATGCACTGGTTAAGTGTTTCCATGAGTTTCATTCTGAACATCCTTTAATCATTGCTTTGCGTTTTTTTATTAAATCTTGCAATTTACTGCAAAGCAACAACAAAATCGCAAAGTCATCAAAAAACCGCAAAGTTGTTTAAAATAAGAGCAACACTACAAAAGGAGATAAGAAGAGCACATACCTCAGTCACTTATTATCACTAGCGCTCGCCGCAGCCGTGTAACCGAGCATAGCGAGCGAACTGGCGAGGAAGCAAAGAAGAACTGTTCTGTCAGATAGCTCTTACGCTCAGCGCAAGAAGAAATATCCACCGTGGGAAAAACTCCAGGTAGAGGTACACACGCGGATAGCCAATTCAGAGTAATAAACTGTGATAATCAACCCTCATCAATGATGACGAACTAACCCCCGATATCAAGTCACATGACGAAGGGAAAGAGAAGGAAATCAACTGTGACAAACTGCCCTCAAATTTGGCTTCCTTAAAAATTACAGTTCAAAAAGTATGAGAAAATCCATGCAGGCTGAAGGAAACAGCAAAACTGTGACAAATTACCCTCAGTAGGTCAGAACAAATGTGACGAACCACCCTCAAATCTGTGACAGATAACCCTCAGACTATCCTGTCGTCATGGAAGTGATATCGCGGAAGGAAAATACGATATGAGTCGTCTGGCGGCCTTTCTTTTTCTCAATGTATGAGAGGCGCATTGGAGTTCTGCTGTTGATCTCATTAACACAGACCTGCAGGAAGCGGCGGCGGAAGTCAGGCATACGCTGGTAACTTTGAGGCAGCTGGTAACGCTCTATGATCCAGTCGATTTTCAGAGAGACGATGCCTGAGCCATCCGGCTTACGATACTGACACAGGGATTCGTATAAACGCATGGCATACGGATTGGTGATTTCTTTTGTTTCACTAAGCCGAAACTGCGTAAACCGGTTCTGTAACCCGATAAAGAAGGGAATGAGATATGGGTTGATATGTACACTGTAAAGCCCTCTGGATGGACTGTGCGCACGTTTGATAAACCAAGGAAAAGATTCATAGCCTTTTTCATCGCCGGCATCCTCTTCAGGGCGATAAAAAACCACTTCCTTCCCCGCGAAACTCTTCAATGCCTGCCGTATATCCTTACTGGCTTCCGCAGAGGTCAATCCGAATATTTCAGCATATTTAGCAACATGGATCTCGCAGATACCGTCATGTTCCTGTAGGGTGCCATCAGATTTTCTGATCTGGTCAACGAACAGATACAGCATACGTTTTTGATCCCGGGAGAGACTATATGCCGCCTCAGTGAGGTCGTTTGACTGGACGATTCGCGGGCTATTTTTACGTTTCTTGTGATTGATAACCGCTGTTTCCGCCATGACAGATCCATGTGAAGTGTGACAAGTTTTTAGATTGTCACACTAAATAAAAAAGAGTCAATAAGCAGGGATAACTTTGTGAAAAAACAGCTTCTTCTGAGGGCAATTTGTCACAGGGTTAAGGGCAATTTGTCACAGACAGGACTGTCATTTGAGGGTGATTTGTCACACTGAAAGGGCAATTTGTCACAACACCTTCTCTAGAACCAGCATGGATAAAGGCCTACAAGGCGCTCTAAAAAAGAAGATCTAAAAACTATAAAAAAAATAATTATAAAAATATCCCCGTGGATAAGTGGATAACCCCAAGGGAAGTTTTTTCAGGCATCGTGTGTAAGCAGAATATATAAGTGCTGTTCCCTGGTGCTTCCTCGCTCACTCGACCGGGAGGGTTCGAGAAGGGGGGGCACCCCCCTTCGGCGTGCGCGGTCACGCGCACAGGGCGCAGCCCTGGTTAAAAACAAGGTTTATAAATATTGGTTTAAAAGCAGGTTAAAAGACAGGTTAGCGGTGGCCGAAAAACGGGCGGAAACCCTTGCAAATGCTGGATTTTCTGCCTGTGGACAGCCCCTCAAATGTCAATAGGTGCGCCCCTCATCTGTCAGCACTCTGCCCCTCAAGTGTCAAGGATCGCGCCCCTCATCTGTCAGTAGTCGCGCCCCTCAAGTGTCAATACCGCAGGGCACTTATCCCCAGGCTTGTCCACATCATCTGTGGGAAACTCGCGTAAAATCAGGCGTTTTCGCCGATTTGCGAGGCTGGCCAGCTCCACGTCGCCGGCCGAAATCGAGCCTGCCCCTCATCTGTCAACGCCGCGCCGGGTGAGTCGGCCCCTCAAGTGTCAACGTCCGCCCCTCATCTGTCAGTGAGGGCCAAGTTTTCCGCGAGGTATCCACAACGCCGGCGGCCGGCCGCGGTGTCTCGCACACGGCTTCGACGGCGTTTCTGGCGCGTTTGCAGGGCCATAGACGGCCGCCAGCCCAGCGGCGAGGGCAACCAGCCGAGGGCTTCGCCCTGTCGCTCGACTGCGGCGAGCACTACTGGCTGTAAAAGGACAGACCACATCATGGTTCTGTGTTCATTAGGTTGTTCTGTCCATTGCTGACATAATCCGCTCCACTTCAACGTAACACCGCACGAAGATTTCTATTGTTCCTGAAGGCATATTCAAATCGTTTTCGTTACCGCTTGCAGGCATCATGACAGAACACTACTTCCTATAAACGCTACACAGGCTCCTGAGATTAATAATGCGGATCTCTACGATAATGGGAGATTTTCCCGACTGTTTCGTTCGCTTCTCAGTGGATAACAGCCAGCTTCTCTGTTTAACAGACAAAAACAGCATATCCACTCAGTTCCACATTTCCATATAAAGGCCAAGGCATTTATTCTCAGGATAATTGTTTCAGCATCGCAACCGCATCAGACTCCGGCATCGCAAACTGCACCCGGTGCCGGGCAGCCACATCCAGCGCAAAAACCTTCGTGTAGACTTCCGTTGAACTGATGGACTTATGTCCCATCAGGCTTTGCAGAACTTTCAGCGGTATACCGGCATACAGCATGTGCATCGCATAGGAATGGCGGAACGTATGTGGTGTGACCGGAACAGAGAACGTCACACCGTCAGCAGCAGCGGCGGCAACCGCCTCCCCAATCCAGGTCCTGACCGTTCTGTCCGTCACTTCCCAGATCCGCGCTTTCTCTGTCCTTCCTGTGCGACGGTTACGCCGCTCCATGAGCTTATCGCGAATAAATACCTGTGACGGAAGATCACTTCGCAGAATAAATAAATCCTGGTGTCCCTGTTGATACCGGGAAGCCCTGGGCCAACTTTTGGCGAAAATGAGACGTTGATCGGCACGTAAGAGGTTCCAACTTTCACCATAATGAAATAAGATCACTACCGGGCGTATTTTTTGAGTTATCGAGATTTTCAGGAGCTAAGGAAGCTAAAATGGAGAAAAAAATCACTGGATATACCACCGTTGATATATCCCAATGGCATCGTAAAGAACATTTTGAGGCATTTCAGTCAGTTGCTCAATGTACCTATAACCAGACCGTTCAGCTGGATATTACGGCCTTTTTAAAGACCGTAAAGAAAAATAAGCACAAGTTTTATCCGGCCTTTATTCACATTCTTGCCCGCCTGATGAATGCTCATCCGGAATTTCGTATGGCAATGAAAGACGGTGAGCTGGTGATATGGGATAGTGTTCACCCTTGTTACACCGTTTTCCATGAGCAAACTGAAACGTTTTCATCGCTCTGGAGTGAATACCACGACGATTTCCGGCAGTTTCTACACATATATTCGCAAGATGTGGCGTGTTACGGTGAAAACCTGGCCTATTTCCCTAAAGGGTTTATTGAGAATATGTTTTTCGTCTCAGCCAATCCCTGGGTGAGTTTCACCAGTTTTGATTTAAACGTGGCCAATATGGACAACTTCTTCGCCCCCGTTTTCACCATGGGCAAATATTATACGCAAGGCGACAAGGTGCTGATGCCGCTGGCGATTCAGGTTCATCATGCCGTTTGTGATGGCTTCCATGTCGGCAGAATGCTTAATGAATTACAACAGTACTGCGATGAGTGGCAGGGCGGGGCGTAATTTTTTTAAGGCAGTTATTGGTGCCCTTAAACGCCTGGTTGCTACGCCTGAATAAGTGATAATAAGCGGATGAATGGCAGAAATTCGATGATAAGCTGTCAAACATGAGAATTGGTCGACGGCCCGGGCGGCCGCAAGGGGTTCGCGTTGGCCGATTCATTAATGCAGCTGGCACGACAGGTTTCCCGACTGGAAAGCGGGCAGTGAGCGCAACGCAATTAATGTGAGTTAGCTCACTCATTAGGCACCCCAGGCTTTACACTTTATGCTTCCGGCTCGTATGTTGTGTGGAATTG
>NZ_MUFR01000066.1:0-7845 GCF_001996185.1 Salinivibrio costicola subsp. alcaliphilus | reverse complement strand
ACCTTGCTGATGCGAATGCGCCAACGTCATACAAGTCAGTGGCGCGACAATGGCGCGCATCATACCACTTAACGGTATCGATGAGAAAAGCTGGGGTGTTCTGGATTATCGATGACAACGCGCGGTATCGAAATAGCCACTCTCACCTAATAGACTACGTGCGCAATTTAGATCCTAGTCTAGTTATTCGACATGTTTATGCGTTTAGTGTTTACCTACTGCTATTAAGGAGACATCATAAAAATAGTTAAACCTGCAGATAGTCTCGGCGGAATGAAAGCCGGCAAGTCGTTGAATAAGGGAGTGAAATGGTCGCACCTAAAAGTCTCATTTTTCAGTTACATCAACATTGGGAGGTTGTTGAGCAGCTAACGCGGCTTTCGCGAGAGTTTCCAGCGTTTGAGCTGAGAGTACTTGAGCAGGTGATCAATCAATTCAAAAATAAGCAAACAGACAGTAATACTGTGCTCACAAGCCTTGTTAATGCAGATATATTGCAACTTATCAACCGAAGTAGTGACTATCAGCTAAATACATTAGTTGTGGATTTTGTGAGAGGCTTGACGCAAGAGCATGAGCTTGGCCTATCAGCAGTACTTAGAGCACGAGTCGACGCGATTAAAGACGCCACCAGTCAGGTGTTAGCAGGGCTAGATGGGTCGGACAATGATTTGCTGCGTACCGGCGCGAACAGACTCTCAGAGCTTGTCAGAAAGATCACCCAACAGCTAATTCAAGACAAACAAGCAATTTTTGAAATAGCAGAATTAGCGAAATCGGCGGATACCAGTATGCCAATAGAACGTCGTTACCGTGAAGTCCTAGAAGTGTACGATCAATACGTTGAGCCGATGAACGAAATGATGGACAGCGGCCTTGGTGGTAGCTTCTACCCATTATTAGAAAAAGCAGAAGAAGCACTGGATGATGCGGTCGATCGACTCTCGATACGTGGCGCTTTGTATCAACAAAGGCTGGCGATGCGCCAGATAGCTTATCAAGTGAAAGAGCTTCGTTATCAAGGACGCGTCATTGCTCAACAATGTGCTGATACTTTGCTGCCATTACGTGAGGAAGCAAGACAGCATAACCAGCTTTCAGCGGTGATTAGTAAGCAGCTCAGTCAAGTTCGTAAAAAGGGATTAGCGCGAGGGCTCAACGCCAAGGGGCTACCTTTGTGGACAAGTAGCCGTGTCACCAAAATTCAATTGGGCAATGAGGTGCGCGAATTAATGGCTGAATTCATGAATTTTGAGCCTATTGCTGTTGTTTTCCCTGATGAAGGAGATGGACCGACGAGTTCAACGGTCAGCTGGGTGGATGAAGCGCGGTTGAGAGAAAAGCTGAGCGATTCGTTGCCGGTTGACAATCTTATGATATGGCTGAGGGAACACTATCCGCATTTACCGGACGCAGCGTTATTAAGACTTTACCATGAACTTGTGCAAGAGCCTCAATGGGAAAGCACGTTAGGGCCACACTCGAATACTACAGCGTTAAACACCGTCGCCGTTACTTATTACCCCCATAAAATCAGGGCATTAACTGATCCAACTCCTGCAAAGGGTATAGATCATGCAAAATAGAAAAATCGATTTAAATGAACTGGCACATTTGACCGAGTTATTTCACCTTTTTAGCTCTGGACGACACCTTAACCGCTCGGCGGATGCCGCGCTATGGCATGAGCTTGAGCTGCAAGCAGAACAGTATCAGTATCTATTTGCAAACCTAGGTTTTGATTTGCGGATTGATGGACGCGGCTTTGCTTGGTTTCATGATGAAGAAGGTAATCAGAACATCAATAAACAATCGCGTCATTTAGCGTTATTGCTAATGGTGCTATTTGATCATCAAGCGGATAGCGGTCGCTCCCTTGGCCAGTTTTACCAATGGACAATTGATAACACCTTACTCGATGACATTTACGGAAAGCATCAAGGACTTTTGGATGCAGAACAGTTAGACCGAGATGCACTCGCAAAGATACTCGACAACGCTGTGCGAAAAGGTTTTGCCGTTCAAGAGAACAATCACTGGCGTTTGTTGCCGTCGGTATATCGCTACCTTGATCACTTCCAAGCAATTACAGAGCACGCATCTGAGAGTGATATAGCGGCTACGGCTTATGAGGAAGATGAATCATGTTAAGTTATGGCTTTCAACGTGTAGCGTTAATCGGCAGTGCGGGATACCAGCGCGCTGAACTTCCTCTCGATGATTCTGTATCATTAATCGCACCCAATAACCATGGCAAAACAAGCCTTATCAATGCGCTTCAATTTCTACTTATCATCGATCAGAGAAAAATGGATTTTGGCTCGCACACGCGAGATCAAACGCGTCGCTTTTACTTCCCAAATAACAGCGCCTATATCTTACTAGAAGTAATTCTACCGCAAACGGGCACAGTAGTGTTTGGGTGTGTCGGTAAAGGGGTGGGCCATGACTATGAGTACTTTGCCTACAAGGGAGAGTTGAATTTAGACGATTATCGTTTAGATGGTGGTAATATCGTCAGCCAACCAAAGCTTGTCAGTCACTTAGCAAAAAAGAAATATAGCGTCCATCGATATAACGAGAGGGACTTCCGTCACTTGATTTATGGCGGTGCAAAAAGCAAGAAGACGAGCGATATTGACTTTACCGTATTTAAGCTTGAGCATATTAGCGATGCCCGTTCCTTCCAGCAGGTACTCACCAAGACGCTGCGACTCGACAAACTAAATTCTAGTGATGTGAAAGAATATTTGTTAACGATATTTAGTCGAGAGCTACCCAACGCCAGTATTGATTTTAAGCAGGAATGGGAAAAAGCGTTTCAAGACATTAACTTAGAGCGCGAGCAGTACCTAGCCGCTTTCAATAATCAAAAGATGATTTACCAACTCGAGCAAAAGTTTGAGCGTACCTTATCTTTACGAGGAAAGATTGCCGTATGCCAACCGAAAGTGGATGCGTTGCTAAAAGACTGGCATGGTCACGTTCAAACAACGCGGGAACAGCTAGTTAAGCAAAAGGCTAAGCTTGAACAAACCTCACGTGAACTTCGAGAGCAAGATATCGCTCAAGCAGGGAAACGCCAAGACTTAGTCAATGAGCTGGCAAAGCTAGATCGTACGGAGAAGCAACATCAAGAGCTGGAAGCGCGTTTTGCCCTGATTCCGGATCAAGGATTCCTAGAGAGCCAGTTACGATCCGCCGAGAAAGAGTATGAAGCGCAGGCCACATTATGTGTTCAGTCCCAGCGCTCCTCTTCCGAGATGCTTAGCAAACAATTGCAAGAAAAAGAACAGCAGCGCCAGCGGTTGCAGTATCAACAGCGAACCCTAAATGACAATTTATACCTTCACCTTTCTAAGACGCTCAATACACACGAGTTAGATAATCTAAACAAAGTGCTCAGCCAACAAGTTCTGCAACTGCCATCCTCGCAGTACTCGCTTAATGCTGAGCAGTTGCGAAGCGTTTTTAATCGCGAGTCCTCACAGCAATGCTTGCTCCCCGGCTTAACATTGTCGCTTCATGAGCTATTGCCTCAGCATGTGCAAAAAACAGAGTCAGAGGTTTTGGAGGAAATTGGTAGCGTTAATGAGCAAATAAACGAGCTCAAAGAATTACTTCAAGCGAGTAGAGAGCAAGAGGCGGCTGAGAGGAAAAAGGCCGAATTAAATAGTGCCGTTAGGCAGTGTGAACAAGAGCTAAAAGACTTCCAACAGTTACAAGAGTTAACACACAATCAAGCACAGCGAATCGAGCAAAGACAGGCTGTTGAGAAACAGCGAGTAGCGATTAACGATGCGCTTAACAACTCAGGAGAAAAGCAAGCCGATCTTTCAAGGCAATTAAGTGAGGTAGCGGATAAGCTTAATAAGCTGGCTTCAGACGAGAGCAGTGTTGAAAAACTAAAAAAACAAAGAATAGATGACCAAGCGCTATTTAGCGGACTTTCTGACCAGCCACATTCGCCCTGGATAGCGGGGGATGATTGGTCTTTGGCGTCACTTCCGGATCGTCTTCAGGACTACATTGAAGATTGCAAAGCCCTTGATCAGCTATCAAAAGAATTGCGCCAAATGAAAAATGAATTGGGTCAAAAAGGGCTGACGAAGTTTCAGATGGCGCAAACACAAGATGAAGAATTAGAGGGTATTATTCAATTCAATCATTGTTTGGACGATGAGAAAAAAGCACTGGAAAGGCGGGCCCGATCGGCCGTCGTCAACGTCACTGCCAGTTTAAGAGAGCTGCGCAGTGGTTTATATGCATTGCAAAGTAAGATGAAGGAATTCAACCGCCTGATCAGCCAAAGGCAGCTGTCAGATCTTAAAATTTTCAAAATTGAGCCAGTCGAACAAAGTCTGCTTGTTGATGCGATGAATGTGCTGATCCAACAAGCAGAGCAAACTGAAAGTGGTCAAAGTTTTGAGCTATTTGATCAGGGCAGTATCCTCGATGATGCTGATTTAGAGCGCGCGAAGAGCCTGCTGATTGATGAGGGCAATGCTCGCCAAGGTTTAAGAGTAGCAGACTTATTCCGGCTTGAATTTGTCGTTGCCAAGCACGGCCAGCCGCAAGAGTCATTTGAAGAAATTGATAGTGCCGCCTCTAACGGAACCGTATTGATGGCGAAGCTTGTGACGGGTCTGGCGATGTTGTACCTCATGCAAGATAAACGCCACCAAATGAAAGCAGTCTGTTATTTGGATGAAGCGTCAGCTTTGGATACCCAGAACCAAACGAGCTTGATAGAGATTGCGGATCAATTCGGTTTTGCCTTGATATTTGCCTCTCCAGCCCCCTTAACCACCGCGCGTTATTGTGTGCCAATTCACCAAGCCAATGGCAAAAATCATATTAGTCGAAATAGCTGGCAGATTTTCGAACCACTAGAGAGTCAAGAGCTGCCCCAATCATATGCAGAGCCATCGCTATGAGCCAGGCGTTGGTGAAAGCACTCTCGCGACTCGTTGAGGTTTACCCTGATTCCGTTGCCGGAAGTACAATGACACCGTCTCAAAAGAAGCAGCTTGAAGCGTTCAATCACAAAACGCGGTGTGTGCAAATTACGCCTAAAGGCCGTGGTGTTGTTTATCGAATTCAAGATATGGATGTAGCCACCGTTGAACTTGAACGGTTGGCCCCCGACCAACGTGTATCTTCCAGTGTACCGCAACGATCGGCAAACATAGCCTCGACACGCAGCAGCAAACAAGGATACGCAGGTCACGATGTCACGTACGCTCTGGCTAAAACGGTTGCGAACCCTTTGTGGGACGTTTCCGGCGTGCCAACCGAGCACTTAAATGCAGCCACAGAAGCGTTTGGTGTCTTGTCGCTTGAGGTGGGCGGAGAGCGAAATAGACATCTTCACACAGAACATTCCATTTGGCTGGTGGAGAATCAAGCGCTATTTGACAGACTAGATTGGTTGCCTAATAACGAACCTACTACCGTTATTTGGTACCGCGGGCAGCTACACAACAAACTAATTGATTGGTTATCGGTGCCTGAAAGGGCACCGATAGTCTACTTTTTTGCTGACTATGATGGAGTAGGGCTGAATAACTACCGCCGCCTCAAAGAGAAGCTTACAGAAAGAGCAGAGTTTTGGATGATGCCGAATTGGAAGGCGTTTTTGTTGCGTTATGGACAAAACCAGCTTTGGGTTGACACCGCCCGGGATTTTGCCTCTTTCGAGCGCAATAGCCAAAAGCTTTTAGCACAGTCATCAGAGTTACGAGAGTTGGTGACGGAAATGAAGAAGCATGGCTTAGCTTTGGAGCAAGAGGTGATTTGGTTGAATGACTAATATCTGTGATTTCATCTTATATTTACAGGTATACATTAGTGGATTGATGATAATTCAAAATGAATTCTCGTGAATAGTTAAATTAAGAGTGATTAAAAGGGAAGATGGCTTCCCTTATATTGTAATTACATTTCAGATTGTCTGCTTTTACTTAGTCCAACACATGTAGATTACGATATTCGTCATAAGCGTACTGATCGGTCATGCCGCTAATATAGTCTTGGATGAGGCGGACTCGAAAATAAAACTCCCAAACATCGTCATCAAAGTCATAGGGTAAGTACGTAGGGTCAGACGGTTTATTTTTTTCTTGCTCTAACCTTTGCATAGCGATTTCGTATGCTCGAAGGTGCTTGTTCGGTAGTTTTTTGTAGAGTCTTCTCTCGTATAGAGGGGCTTCTTTAATGTTGGTAAAAGTCTCTTTTCTTAATAGTAATAATGGCTTATACGCTTCAAGTAACCCCGTAATGATTCTATATCCTTGTAGCTCACTTTTTTCTACTTCTGGATCGCAGAAAGCATAGTTCATAGCAACATTCTTAAGAGCTTTTACTAATGCATGATTATCACTATGATCTTCAATTAGCGCTCTATTGAAGCTCCCGTGAAATACCTTCTCTATGTTATCTATAAACTGTTTGCATACATGTTGTGGTAGGCGTTTGTTTATTTCCACGCGAAGAGTAATGAAGAAGTGGCTGTTCGCACAGTTATCGGATTTTGAAGCGCTTTCACTGGCGACATCAACGATCTTTTTCATCTCTTCACTGTTTTGCAAATCGTACTCTTTTACAATAGATTGGTATTCGTCGTTTAAAACTTCTTTGAGTTGATCTACTGTGAGAATGCCTTTTTCAACAGCATCCTCAATGTCTGCAATGCCGTAGGAAATATCATCCGCAGCTTCCATTATGTATGAAAATGGAGAGCGGCAATGAGAGTCCATTGACAGCACCGTTTTTAGTGACTCTATGTAGCGGTGTTCACTTAAGTAATAACCCACTTTTTTCATCAAATAGTCATAGTCATGTAATTCCGAGTTGCTCTTTGTTTTAGGCGATGGTTGATCCCCACGGCGAGTATACTTGAACACACCAGATACTTGCGAATAGGTTAGATTGAGCTCGAGTAGAGTGTGAACTAGGCGGATAGCCTGTGCGTTACCTTCGAAATTGGTAAGATCTTGTTGGATTGGCTTTGGTAAGTCGATTGTGGGCTCACCGTTCTTATCCATTACAAGAGATAGTAAATTTCTAGAAAACCAATCGTTTATAGCTTGCTCTCCAAAATGTCCGAAAGGTGGATTGCCAACGTCATGCATTAAACATGACATTTCGACTATCGACTCAAATTGACGTTCTAATCCGGTTATTTCGTATTCTTGCTTAGATTCTTCAGAAAGCTCTTTAAAGATTAATTGAGTGATGTATCGACCAACTTGTTGAACTTCGAGAGAATGAGTGAGACGGCTGCGAACTGCAGCATTACGTTCGAGGGGAAAGACTTGAGTTTTTTGTTGAAGCCTTCTTATTGCAGCTGAGTTGAGGATCCTGCCTCGATCACTTTCGAAGTTTCCTTGTGCTGCAATTTTACTGGGCTCAGTCAGTGGGCGAGGTTTAATGGCTTTTCCGTTGTGATATACCCTTGTCCCTCGAATTTTTTCTTTGAAGTTGATAGCCATAATAGTTCCTCTTTGTTTAACGCGCTGAAGAAACTATACCTAAGATTCTAGTCGGCTCATATTAGATTGGATAAATAATGTGATTAGGGATTTAGTCATTTTGAAGAACATTGACTTGGAGAGGATGACCAAAAAGCTGGTTTTTAGCTGTATTTAGTGAGACGTTCCGACATTTATCTATTGACTTTATTGTTAATATTAACCAAGGGGGGGCTTTTGGCAAGTTATAGGGTTTTAATATGCCTGGTTCGAGAACCACTGGATCTTGTTGTTAACCATGTTTGTACAACCTTGCTGATGCGAATGCGCCAACGTCATACAAGTCAGTGGCGCGACAATGGCGCGCATCATA
>NZ_MUFR01000065.1:0-7950 GCF_001996185.1 Salinivibrio costicola subsp. alcaliphilus | reverse complement strand
CAGATTTGTTTTGGTGTTGTAAAACATCAAAGCGAATACCACCCGCAAGTGGTTACATAACCCTTTACGGATGGTTCGGAGAGATGGTATCTACGCCTGATTTATATATCGGTGGTCATATTTAATTTTTACTCGTTCCCACGCTCCTGCGTGGGAATGCATACGGATTTGCACCATGAACTGAAATCGTTACAAAATCATCAAGCCGTACTTCCTACGCCTTGTTTATATATCGGCGATGCCATTGGCTGGGCTTACTCTTTTCGTCTTCTCCCTCGCAAAATCCTCCAAACACCATACAACTCAGCGACCTACTTCGCTTATCCTTCCCCGCACATTCATAACCGGTGGATGATGCCATGTTATTTATTACCAGCCGTATTCCTGAACAAGGGCCGACCAGTGAGGCCGGCCGTTGGTTAAGCTTTGATAACCAAAATACCGATATCTCAAAGTGGGTGTATTTTTGCCAGCGCGCCGGGCAGGGTGAATACCAAGAGATCACCGCGGCGCCGTTTATGGCCAAACTGAAAGCCTTACCCGCGCATACCCAGGTACTGTTTTTGCTCCATGGCTACAATAACCAAATGGAGCGCAACATCTTCCCAATGGCGCAGACGTTACAACACCAGTTTGATCGCCTCGCCCCCAACGCCATGCTGGTGGTGCCGATTATCTGGCCCTGTGACGACGATGGCCGGCTCGGTGCTGTCGATGACTATTGGGACGATCAACTTGCCGCCACCGCGTCAGGATTGGCGTTTAGCCGCTTACTGGCGATGTTTGATGATTGGCGCCGCGCCCCCGAGCAACAAACCACCCCGTGTAAACGACGCATGAACGTGCTTGCCCACTCCATGGGCAATCGCACTTTAATCAGCACCTTTTGCCATTGGCACCAACACGCCGGGCTCGACACCATGCCGCAATGGTTTCGGCATATCTTTATGATGGCCGCCGATGTCGATAACCAAGCCCTAGAGCCGCACCAACCGGGCAGAGCAGTGCTGGATGCCGCCAAACAAGTTCACATTTACTATGCCGCTGATGATATCGCCATGGCCGCCTCAAAAGTGGTCAACGTACGCCACCGCACCGTCACCCGCCGCCTCGGCATGACCGGCCCCGAAAACCTCGACGCACTTCCTGCGAACAAAGTGACGGTAACCGACTGCGACGCCTTTAACGACCAATTCGACCCCCACTGGGGTCATACCTATTTTCTCACCGACGACAACGGCCACCCAAGCCCATTGATAGAACAAATGATGGATAAGATGATAAGAGATTGAAGGCGGGGAAGAGCAAACCGTGCTCGCATCCGGGCCTTTGCTCTTTCTGTACTCTGTATTCCGTCATCGGTATTCGGGAATTGGAATACAGAGCGCTTCGCTTACAGAATACCGAAAAGAGCAGCCGGTTCTCGCATTGAGGCTCTACGCTCTTTCCGTATTCCGTATTCCGTATTCCGTATTCCGTATGCCATAATCTTTTCCCTAGGATCCGACCATGCCCAACATCTCAATCGATACTGACACCCTCACCGTCACTCACCATGGTGGCTATCAAACCGTGACAGGCTCTTGCCATCAAGTGGATATAAAACTCAGTGGCTTACGCTTGCTGGTTGACTGCGGTCAATACCAAGGCGATGACGCGCGGGAGGCGAGGGTGAACCTCAACGGCAAACGCATTGATGCGCTGATTCTCACTCACGCCCATATCGATCACTGTGGTTTGCTGCCTTGGCTACTGGCGGCGGGCTTTAACGGCCCCATTTATTGCACCGAGGCCACTGCGGAGCTGGTGCCGCTATTGATTGATGACACCTTAAAACTGCAACTCAATATGAACTATGGCCATCGTCAGCGGGTGCTCGACCGTATCCGCCAGTTGATGGTGACACTGCCTTACAACAGCTGGCATCGGCTAAAGCCCAAGCAAAAAGGGCAGCCAGCGACCTATTTGCGCTTGCAACCGGCCGGGCATATTTTGGGCTCGGCCTATGTCGAGTTAAAACTGCCCGACGAACAGCGCGTAGTGTTTTCGGGCGATTTAGGCCCAAGCAACACGCCACTGCTACCTGATCCAATCCCGCCAAGCCGCGCCGATATCTTGTTTTTAGAATCCACCTACGGCGATAAAACCCATGAGTCCGTCGGCAACCGTGACCAGCGGCTCGAGGCGATTATTCAACGCTCACTAGAAGACGGTGGCGCAATATTAATCCCAGCGTTCAGTGTCGGCCGCACCCAAGAGCTATTGTTTGATATCGAGCAGCTTATCTATCAAAAGCAGCTTGATAAGGCGCTCCCCATCATTCTCGACTCGCCCATGGCGCAAAAGGTGACGCGTCACTATCGCCAGTTTAAAAAGCTATGGAGCAAAGAGGCCAAAACCAAGCTTAATCAACACCGCCATCCGTTAGCGTTTGAGCAATGCATTACCATTGATGAACATAGCCAGCATATGACATTGGTGAACCGCCTAAAACAAAGCGGTGAGCCGGCCATTGTGGTCGCCGCCTCCGGCATGTGCCAAGGCGGACGGATTATGAACTACCTTGCCGCCTTGCTTGAAGACAAACGCACTGATGTGATCTTTGCCGGTTACCAAGCCCAACACACCCTCGGCCGTGATATTCAGCAAGGCAACAAACAAGTGTGGATAGACAACACGCCCGTCACCGTCAACGCGCAAATCCACACAATTTCTGGCTACTCCGCCCACGCCGATCAAAACGACTTGGTCAAATTCGTGCAAGGCATCCAACCGCCGCCAAAACAAATCCACTTGATTCACGGCGAACCGGACAGCCAGCAAGCGCTAGGCACTCTTATCCGTAATCAGTAGTCCGTAAGCGAAGCGCTCCGTATTCCCATTCCCGAATACAGATGACGGAATACAGAGTACAGAAAGAGCAAGAGCTCCAATGCAAGCACGAGGCTGCTCTTCTCGGTAATCCGTAAGCGAAGCGCTCCGTATTCCCATTCCCGAATACAGATGACGGAATACAGAGTACAGAAAGAGCAAGAGCCCCAATGCAAGCACGAGGCTGCTCTTCTCGGTACTCCGTAAGCGAAGCGCTCCGTATTCCCATTCCCGAATACAGATGACGGAATACAGAGTACAGAAAGAGCAAGAGCCCGGATGCGAGCACCAGCTGCTCTTTTCGGTATTCTGTAAGCGAAGCGCTCCGTATTCCCATTCCCGAATACCGATGACGGAATACAGAGTACAGAAAGAGCATAATCCCCAATGCGCGCACGGTTTGCCCTTCCCCGTAATCTTTTGCCTAAAAACCCACCACACCGCCTGCGTAATGTCGACTTTTTGGCGCTAGGCCTTTTGCCTACAAAAATTAGCAGGTAAACTCATAACCCATTAAAATTTACCGGCTGTGCGTCGTGCGCGGCCAGACACAATCTAGCTATGCGCACAGGGGGAGCGACACCTCATGGCGGTAGCGTGGGTAAATCCGGCTCTTCACCGGATGTAGTGGAAAGTGTTTCTTTTCAAATTTTCCGATTAATTGGAAAATAAGGAAACACTCTGCGCTTGAGCCCTGAATCAGATGAAAGATACAGCACTCTATCAAGCGATCCTTGGACTGATTCCGCCATGGACTGTCGACTCTGTCCAGGTGGATAAAACGAGCCAACGTATTATCGTGACTATCATGCACGAAAGTCATTTAGGCGTTGCTTGTCCAACATGCTCGAAAGCTCAGGGAAAACGCATGAAGATCCGCGTCATGCCTGGGTTAGCGATTTAATGACTTAGTTGTCACTTGGGGCTGAAAACCGTGCGTTATGCCATGCTTATTAATTAAAATAAGTGAAAACAGATATTTCCGTACGCTATTATATAAGTTCAAAAGCACTGACAGCGAAAGAGTTACATGATGCCACTCGCTCGCACTGGTTAATTGAATCAATGCACTGGCAACTCGATGTTGGATTAAAAGAAGATGCATGCCGAATTAGGGTGGATGACCGAGCGGAAGTTTTTGCACGAATAAGACAAATGGTTTTGATTTTATTAAAGCAAGAGAAGAGTTTCAAAGCCGGCATTCAACGCAAGCGAATGATGTGCGCGATGGACCAGGAGTACCTGGCGACCGTGCTAGGAAGCCTTTCATGACGCGAATGTTATAGCGTTTTTGTAAAACATTTCTACCTTAGGTGATAATGTGTTCACCTACAGGTTGTTTCGAAGTTCAAACCGGCTAGGAATAAAAATATGAATTTTTCTTTAAATAATTCTAGAATTGGTATCATTGGGTTGGGTTATGTTGGCTTGCCGCTCGCGGTGGAATTTGGTAAAAAATCCCAGACGGTTGGATTTGATATTAATCGTACTAGGATTGAAGAACTCGCTGAAGGTCGAGACACTACTCGGGAATGTAGTGATAATGAGTTGGCGGAAGCAACATATCTTTATTACACATCTTCGCTTCAAGACCTTAAAAAATGCAATGTGTACATTGTGACTGTTCCTACTCCGATTGATGAACACAAGTGTCCTGATCTTACTCCGTTGATTAAAGCTTCAGAAGCATTGGGTACTGTGATAAGCCAAGGTGATATTATTGTCTATGAATCAACCGTTTATCCAGGCGCTACAGAAGATGAGTGTATTCCCGTTGTTGAGCGCGTTTCTGGCCTTAAGTTTAACCAAGATTTTTTTGCAGGTTACTCACCCGAGCGAATTAACCCGGGTGATAAAGAGCACCGCGTAACCAACATCCTTAAGATAACAAGTGGTTCAACTCCAGAGGCTGCGGAATTCATCGATCAACTATACAAAACAATCATCACTGCAGGTACACACAAAGCGTCATCAATTAAAGTGGCGGAAGCCGCCAAAGTCATCGAGAACACGCAGCGAGATGTAAACATTGCATTGATCAATGAGCTGTCAATTATCTTCAACAAGCTTGGTATCGATACATTAGAAGTGTTAGAAGCGGCGGGTACGAAATGGAACTTTTTACCATTTCGTCCAGGGTTAGTAGGTGGTCACTGTATTGGAGTTGACCCTTACTACCTCACGTACAAAGCGCAAGCAGTCGGCTATCATCCTGAAATGATTTTGGCTGGGCGTCGCCTAAACGATGGCATGGGGCAGTACGTCGCTTCTCAGCTGGTAAAAACAATGCTAAAAAAGCGTATTCATGTAGAAGGTGCAAACGTGCTTGTTATGGGACTCACATTTAAAGAAAACTGTCCTGACCTTCGCAATACCAAGGTGGTTGATATTATCTCTGAGTTACAAGAGTATAATATCAATGTCGATGTTATGGATCCTTGGTGTTCAAATGATGAAGCACTGCATCAATATGGCTTAACACTTTGTGAAAAAGAAAAGCAAGGCCATTACGATGCAATCATCATGACGGTAGCTCACAATGAATTTAAAAAAATGGATGTCCAAAAAATTCATACCTTGGGTAAGCCAGAACACGTGCTGTACGATCTGAAATATGTTCTAGACAAAGAAAGTGTTGATATACGCCTTTAAAGAATATAATACTTTAGGGTTTAGGAGATAGCCCTAAGTCCTAAAGTCTATCACGTAGACTTCTCCTATATGGAAAACACAATGACCAAATACGAACAAATCCAACAAGAGCTAGCTAAATCACCAAAAACATGGCTAGTAACGGGTGTTGCGGGCTTTATTGGCTCAAATCTACTAGAAACACTACTTAAGCTTGACCAAACCGTTGTGGGTTTAGATAACTTTGCGACAGGCTATCAACATAACTTATATGAAGTAAAAGATTTAGTAAGCGAAGCCCAGTGGGAGCGTTTTATCTTTATCGAAGGTGATATCCGAGAGCTGAAAACATGCCAAAAAGCTGTAAAAGGTATTGATTACGTACTACACCAAGCAGCACTTGGTTCTGTACCTCGGTCTATCGCAGACCCAATCGAGACTAACGCAGCAAACATTACCGGTTTTTTAAATATGTTGCATGCTGCAAAAGAAGAAGTGGTAAGCAGCTTTACTTATGCCGCAAGTAGCTCGACATACGGTGACCATCCTGCATTGCCTAAAGTTGAAGAAAGTATCGGTAATCCGCTATCACCTTATGCAGTGACAAAATATGTTAATGAACTTTATGCTAACGTATATAATTATGTTTATGGTTTTAAAGCAATTGGTTTAAGATACTTTAATGTGTTTGGACAACGTCAAGACCCAAATGGTACTTACTCCGCGGTAATACCGCGCTGGACATCGCAACTGATTAATGGTGATGACGTCTTTATAAACGGCGATGGTATAACTAGTCGTGATTTTTGTTTTATAGACAACACAGTACAAATGAACATATTAGCTGCAACTGCACCTGAACAGGCTAAGGCTCAAGTGTATAATGTGGCTGTAGGTGAGAGAACCACATTGAATACATTATATAGTAGTATTCAAAGTTCGCTAATAATTAATGGAATTAAAAACTATGATAAGCCTATTTATCGTGATTTCAGAGCGGGTGATGTACGCCACTCTCAAGCTGATATAAGTAAAGCCAAAGATAACTTAGGTTATGAACCTGAATTTAATATTAAACAAGGTATTGAAAAAGCTATGCCTTGGTATGTTGATTTTTTGAAAAGAAATGTTTAAAAACATCTTGCGATTAATGGTTGGTAATGGTTCCGCACAGTTAATACAGTTTGGTAGCATTCCGATTTTAACCCGCTTCTATTCACCCGAAGATTTTGGTGTATTTTCAATTGCCATAGCCATATCCGGAGTCTTAACCGTTATATCATCCTTACAGTTAAATGTTGCAATTGTCTCATTAAAATCTTATGTTGCGGTATGTCGTTTACTGTCGTCAGCATTGTTGTTGAATGTTATGATGATTACAGTAAGTGTCCTATTAACTTTTTCTGTTAGTTATATTTTTTATGATGGAACCATAAATCCTTTTCTGATTCTACTAATCGTCTTTATAGCTTTTTTTTCCTCATTAAATAATTTACTTAAAGGAGTGTTTGTATATTTGGGGACTTTCAGTAGTTTAGCAAAAACGTTTCTTTTTCGATCAATGACGATTGCTAGTCTACAGTTTTTATTTATATTTACCTCTACTAGTAATGGATTAATATTTGGTTTGTTAGTTGGGGAGATAATTATGTTTGTAACTCTTCTCTTTGTTGTTCAGCTTCAGTTACGGAAAAAAGTGCTTACGGTTTCTAAAAGAACACTAAAGCGATTGTTTATCTCCTTAAAACAACTTAAAGCATTTTCATTGTATGGGACCATGCAGGAGTTAGTCAGTGTTGCGGTTTTTTGGTTACCGTTATTTATTATAACAACTATTTTCGGTAGTGCCATTGGTGGAGAGTATTCTGTAAGTGCTAGGATTTTATGGCCTGCAACAGTCTTGCTTACAGGTGCTGTTGCACAAGTCTTATTTCATCGTATGGTTAATATTCAAAAAGAAAAAATAGCAGAAGAGCTATTTTTGTCACATTATTTCAAACTTTTATTCATTCCTCTAATATTCGCTGCATATTATCTATCACCAATGATCTTTGATTTTATTCTAAATGAACAGTGGGAAGGTGCGATTTCGCTTTCTAAATATGTCGCTATTTTGTGTGTTATCTTTATATATGTAATGCCATACCGAGTGATATTTAGGGTTTTACATTTACAAAAAAAACAATTGATTATTGAAACATTCATATCATTTCTATTGCTTACTTCGTTGTTAGTGATTGATTTTTCAGATGTAGAGCTATTGCTAGTCTATATAGCTATTGTGATGCTAATTCAAGCTTTTTTACAAGAGTTATACATAAGAAAGGCTTTGTACTCCGATGGTTAAATCCAGGGAAAACGCATGAAGATCCGCGCCATACCTGGGCTAGCAACTTAATGACTAAATTGTCACTTAGGGCTGAAAACCGTGCGTTATGCCATATTTAT
>NZ_MUFR01000064.1:0-9002 GCF_001996185.1 Salinivibrio costicola subsp. alcaliphilus | reverse complement strand
CGCGCGTTTTTGTGCTTGTTTCATGGTACCTCCGCTCAAAAAGGTACTATGGCAAAGCCCGTGTCTTATGGGTATGTGGGGTTTATTAACCGCTTACCTCATGTTGGCCGATCATTATTATTCATCCCTCAAAGATACAACGCCAGAATGGCAAGATCGTAACTATCATGCATATGCCAACACAGATAAAGATGAACACGGTCAAAAGTACCGAAAACAGAAGCTTGACGAGCATAATATAGCCGTCGGACATCATGCTAAGCGAATTGCAAAAGTTTTGCCTCAACTACGTGATGATTTGCCTGCATTGATCAGGAATAAAGAGTTATCAAGAAAAGTGTCGAAAGAATATAAAGAAAGTTTTGGTTGGCAAGATAATGCTTATGAACTTTCTAAATCATTGTATGAAGACTCTAAAAAACATGGCTTTTTTGGTGTTAGCATGGCCTCGACGGGTAAGGGGAAGACACGTGCTAATGCTCGGATCATGTATGGCTTGTCAGGAGAAACGAATTGCAGGTTCAGCATTGCGCTAGGTTTAAGAACACTGACCCTACAAACAGGTGACTCTTTAGAGAAGGACTTAAACCTCAATAAAGAGGAACTTGCAGTATTGATCGGCTCTCAAGCTGTTAAAGATTTACACCAGCAATCTCGCCAACCAGAAATGAGCATTGAGGAAAGCGATGGTAGCGGCTCAGCCGAACCTTTGTTAAAAGATGAAGTTGCACTTAAAGAAAATTTACCAGAATACAGTGGAGTTTTAGCCAGCTGGCTAAAACATGACCCTAAAATTTTAAAGTTGATACAAGCGCCTGTATTAGTTAGTACCATAGATTATTTAATGCCAGCAACCGAAGGTGTCCGAGGTGGTCGCCAAATTGCACCAATGCTACGGTTGTTATCTTCAGATTTAGTGCTAGATGAGCCTGACGACTTCGGTTTAGAGGATTTACCCGCTTTATGCAGGTTAGTTAATTGGGCCGGCATGCTCGGCTCAAGAGTGTTATTATCTACTGCCACCATTTCACCCGCCTTAGCAAAATCACTTTTTATAGCTTATCAAACTGGCCGCAAACATTACTCACAAGTGAATGGCGAACACGGAGAAACAACGGAAATTTGCTGTGCTTGGTTTGATGAATTTAATAAGCCAAATTCCGCAATTATTTCAGATGTAAAAGCGTATCAAGAAACACATAATAAATTTGTTGAAAAGCGTATAAAGAATCTTACCGCTGAAACAAAACCGCTGCGCAAGACAATAATCATTCCAATGCAACCAATTCAAGAATTGTTTCCAAGTCAATTAATGGCAAAGCAAATCAGGCAATCCATTATCGAACTACATGAACAACATTCCGTGAAGGTTGAGAGCAAGAATGTGTCAATTGGCTTAGTGCGTTTGGCCAATATATCGCCCTTGGTTGCAATAGCAAAATGGTTATTTTCACAAGATGCGCCAAGTGGTTATGTTATCCACTACTGTGTCTATCACAGTCAATTTCCATTGTTGCAGCGTTCAAAAATCGAGCAGCAACTTGATAGGGCATTAACACGACATGACGAAGCCGATTGGCTCAATAACAGTGGTATTAAAGAGTTAGTCGAAACATCAGTCGAACATAATCATATTTTTGTTGTGCTAGCAACTGCGGTTGCTGAGGTAGGGCGTGATCATGACTATGATTGGGCAATCGTCGAGCCTAGTTCAATGCGTTCAATTATTCAATTAGCAGGACGTGTGCAAAGACATCGACAAAACATTCCCGTAACTGAAAATATTCATATCTTGTCAAAAAACTATAAGGGATTAAAAGGGAAAGCTCCCTGTTTCGAAAAGCCTGGTTTTGAAGCTAAACCTTTGCTGTATGCATGTCGGGATTTATTGGATTTGAACTGCGAGGCTGAATTAAAACAAGTCACAGCAATTTCAAGAATTAAAACGCTGACGAGCTTCCCACTTTTTGAACAGCCTAAACATACGAGCGATAAACCTAAATTTAGAGTGTTTAATGAATTAGAGCATTTTTCTCAAAGCTTGCGGTTAGAAGGGAGTGCAAATGAGCAAAATTGTGCGACCCAGTGGTGGAAGAATGAAGCGACCTGGTGTGGTGAAATTCAGCGTATTCAGCCTTTTCGAAAATATGAACCAACAGCGGATTACAAAATAACTTTTAACCGAAGTGGAAACCCTATTTGGCAAAAGAAAGTCGCCAAATCGTCACCTGCAGAGTTTTTAAATACTGATGATTTCGCTAAGCGGCCCGAAAAAATGAATATGGGAGTAGGTAATAAAGTTTGGGGAAACTTTGATTTAAAAAAAGAAGTACGAATATTAAGTGAACGGCTAAACATGGTTGAGAGTGCAGTATTGGAAAAATTTACGCATTTGTCGTTGAGGATATTAAATGCTGATATCGGGGAGCAATGGCAATGTCATCCAGTGTTGGGAGTTTATCAAAATTTAAAAGGAGATGAATATGGAGTTGAATGACACTTTTGTGTCTGCAGTCCAGAAAACTATACAAGAGTATATAGACTCGGTGGGTATAAGTAAGGTGGCTTCAAGGACATTAGAAAAGCTTGAATATAAGCATAAAGCACTATTGGATGATTTTTATAGTAAGTTTAAGCCTTATTTTAAAATAAATAAGGACATCAAAAACGAAGTACAAAGTCTAAAAAAGAAAAAAATTGAAAAAGGTGCTAGTAAGGCAGAGAAAATCGAGTTCAACAATCAACAGCTGGCAGAATTGGTGGGTATTGCCAATAAGTTTGAAATATTACCAGATCTAAAGTCGATACATCAACTCTTGCTAAGGGATGTCCAGCGTATAAAAAATTGGACTATTTATGAGCAGTGGATTGATTGGGCTTTAGAATTTGGCGATGGTAGCTATCTAGCGACTCATATAGCTAAGCTAACACATTCCAGTAGTAAAGGGTCTTCAATCGATTTCAGATATTTTGAAACATGCAAAAAATACTCTAGAAAATACCTGACGACTAAACATGAATTGGAATCGTTGGATGCTGCCTATCCAGATAATAAATATTCATCTATTACACAGCTATATAACATTGAAGTAGAAGGTTGCTTTATAGGAGACTTGCTTCGTGAGGATGGACGGAGATATTTATGCCATTTAACTGACGACCTCGAACTACTAAATGTTTGGAATGATTCATTTTCAAAAAAAATAAAAGATGAAAATAAAAAAAGTTATTTCCTATCCAAGCAGGTTTATTTTCCAATTGCTAATGATGACTATCACCTATTGCTTCCATTAATCTCATCGTCATTGGCTCATGAATTACATTTAGAGCACAAGAAACGTTGGGATGAACCTTTCAAAACGGCCTTTGAACAGAAAAGTAATAAAAAGTATTCAGATCAGGTAGTTGCTACTTATCCTAACAAAGCTAGTTTGCATGTTACTGGCTCGAATCACTCAAATTCTTCTTCGTTAAACGGTAAGCGTGGGGGACGGATTTTATTAATGGCTGCATTACCGCCACAATGGAATGCGAAGCTACCTTCCTATTCGGAATACCAATCGATATTTACTAGGTCACTCGCCTATGAGTTATGGGATGAAATAAGTGAATTATCTAGATACTTACTCTTGCTTAAGAACAAAGAGCTGAGTGTGAGTGAACCTAAACGAAATGCTGCAGTATTAGCAAAGCTGAGTGCAATTAATGATCAATTCTTCAACTTTATTGATTCAATTAATAATTCTGAATCAGGCATAGGTTGGTCGCTAACTAGCAAATTAGACATTGAGTATCAAATTTTGTTTGAACCTTGGCGTGTTGATGACGCTGCTTTAAGCCTCAAAAAAAATAACGATTGGTTAAATAAAATTAGTCAAGATTTTGGTCGTTGGCTCAATCAACAGCTCAATAAAGACAAGCAACTAAAGCTTACACCAATTCAGGCTGCATTGTGGGCAGATTGCTTTTTTCTTGACCTCAAGGAATTTTTTGCAATAAAGGAGGTTGAACTATGAGCCAATATTTAGTGTTAAGCCATATTGAAGTGCAGAATGCTAATTCTATCGCGGGATTTACATGGGGCTTTCCAGCAATAACTGGATTTTTAGGTTTTACGCATGCATTAAGCAGGAAAGTTTCACAGAAGTTTGGTGGCGAATATGATACCTCGCTAAGCGGTTGTGTGGTGATATCAAACACGTATCAAAATAAAGTTTATCAACCCAAGCAATATGCTGACTTTGAATTTATACAAAGCCGTAACCCCCCAGTTCTTGAAAAAAATAAAAATGGTAAGAAAGTTCCGGTAATCGAAGAAGGAAAAATGAATCTAATCGTCAGTCTGGTTATTGAATTAGATAAGCAGTTATTACTAACTGACGAACTAGTAAAAAAATTTGAGAAGACGGTTTTAGATTACTGTTATCAGCTGCGTTTGGCTGGTGGTTCTATTTTGAATATCAAGCAGGCTAAATTGTTGTCAGAAAATACCAGCGAACAGCAAGTCATGATGCTAAAAAAAATTAAACGTCTAGCTATGCCAGGGTTTGTGTTGCTTGACCGTAGTGCTTATTTAGAAGAGCACTATCAAAACTTGTTAGCTACTAACGATTATTCAGAAGACGTGCAAACCGCTTTGTTTGATGCTTGGTTAGATTTTTGCGCATTAAAAAGTAAAGCGGTACCAAAGCTGGCTGAAAGTCAAACCGAACCAGATATGGAGACTGATGCAGACTGGCATTATCAGCCTAAACCAAAAACTGGTTACTTAGTGCCATTAATGACAGGCTTTAAGGCAATTAGCCAAGTTTATGATACTGGGAAAGTTGCAAATACGCGAGATAACACAACACCTAGCTGTTTTGTCGAAGCTATTCATTCAGTCGGCGAATGGAAAGGCGTGCATTCTCTAACTTCAATAAGTTCTGCTATGTGGAGGTACCACCATGATGGGCAGTGGTATCTATGTCGGCAAGGTTCAAACACAGTTGCGCCAGATCATCAAGCTCCTGATTCAACTCAAACTAATGAAGTAATACGAACTCTTAATTTTGAAGATGCACTAAATAATTGGTAAGGAATACAAAAATGACAATTTCAAATGTACCCAGCGTTTTAGCTTTTGATCGTAAATTAGAACCCTCTGATGCCTTGATGTTTTCTGGGTGTTGGTGTGACACAGGAGATGATAAAAAGTGGGCTCCGATAAAGCTTTTTGAGCGCCGTAATCGAGCGGTCAAAAGTAACTTTAGCCAGGAAGTGTTAAATGATGAAGAAGAATTACAACAGCAAATAACAGAAGCAAATCTATCATGGGGAGATGATGCCGCGTTACATCACAATCATGATACGTTAATGGTAAGTTTTAGTTTACGTGTTATAGCTGGGCTCACGAAACCATCGGTTTGTAATGATACAAATTTTGAAGATAGATACAGAGAAAAGATTTCTGCCTACATAGATACAGGGTTAGGTGAACTGGCAAACCGTTATGCTTATAACATCGCTAATGGTCGTTTTTTATGGCGTAATCGTGTAGGCGCTTTGGGGGTTAAAATAATTGTTTCCCATACAAGTCTTGAAAAGCCGCTTGTATTTAACGCTTATGACTTCTCATTACATCAAACAACCAGCGATAACCCCCAACTAGCAGTGCTAGCAAATTTAATTCACCAAGGTCTGAGTGGCGTTGGAAATATATTATTAAAAATAAATGCATTTGTTCAATTAGGTGATCAGCAACGAGTTTGGCCTTCTCAAGAAATGGTTTTGAATTCACCCAAAGGTTCTAAGAGTCGACATTTGTTCAACTTGAATGGCCAAGCAGCAATGCACTGCGAGAAAATAGGCAATGCACTTAGAACTATTGACGACTGGTATCCAAATGCAACTAGCCCCATTGCAGTTGAAGCGTATGGGACAGTTACACAACGTGGTGTTGCATATCGTTCGAGTCGTAATGACTTCAAAACTTTATTGTTAGCGTGGTTGAACGAAGCTGACGATAGTGTTCAACTGATTTCAGATAATAAGCACTTTGTAGCAGCAATGTTAATCCGTGGCGGTGTATTTGGTGAAAGTGCAGGCGATGGCGACGCAGCCAATTAAGGAGCCACTATGAATTTTTATATTGAGCTTCAACTTTTGCCAGACCAAGAAGTTAACCTTGGCTTTCTTTGGCAAAAAGTCTTTCAACAAGTCCATATAGCCTTGGTTGAGCACAAAGTGGCGAGTAACCAATCTCAGGTTGCAGTTGGCTTTCCTGATTATCGTCAAGCGAAGTTTCCACTCGGCAGTAAGTTGCGCCTATTTGCTAAAGAACAAGCGACACTTGAAAAGCTGGATATCCACCGCTGGTTAACTCGGCTTGAAGACTATGTACATATCAAAGGGGTCAAACCCGTACCAAATGATGTGACTTACGTAAGTTTTGTGCGCAAGCAGGTGAAATCACCTGAACGGATAGAGCGAAATATGCAACAAAAAGCGGCTCTATGGGCTGCTAAATCTGGTCAATCGCTTTCGGAATGCCTAGCCGTGCTCGAACAAAGCAAGCCAACAGAACCATGCCGTTTGCCGTTTATCTACCTACATAGCCAGCAAACGAAGCAGCGTTCACCCGACAAAAGCAGCAAGTTCCCGTTGTTTATTCAGATGCAGCAGCAAAGTACATCACAAGATGGTAGCTTCGATTGCTATGGTTTGAGTAGCAAAGTGAATGGGCAATCAGCATTGGCTACCGTTCCACATTTTTAAATTGAACGAAAAAGGGTATTTTTACCCTTTATTTTTGCTCTTTAAAAATAACCTTTAAATACAATAGGTTACAATGGGTGGGTTTTTATAAGATAAAAATACAATTTTTACCATAACTGACTGTTGTAACTTATTTTTATTGATTTATTCTATTGTTCACTGCCGCACAGGCAGCTTAGAAAAACGTAGTGTGTCAGCTTGTTTCTGCGGTCTTGTTCACTGCCGCACAGGCAGCTTAGAAATGCCAATATTCCGAATGTAAGTTAGACAGATGGTTCACTGCCGCACAGGCAGCTTAGAAAACCGCAACGTTGAGCATCACGCTTACCATTGCGTTCACTGCCGCACAGGCAGCTTAGAAAAATCGGTGATCTGGAGTACAGCAAAAGCGGATGTTCACTGCCGCACAGGCAGCTTAGAAACACCACGCCGGTGAACGGTAATTCCGGAATGCGTTCACTGCCGCACAGGCAGCTTAGAAAGCTCACGTATGGCTAACTCAAGCTGGCATCACGTTCACTGCCGCACAGGCAGCTTAGAAAAAGTCGTAGGCTTCATCAACAGTTAGCTCAATGTTCACTGCCGCACAGGCAGCTTAGAAAATAGAAATCACACGTGTGCTCAAAGGCCGCTTGTTCACTGCCGCACAGGCAGCTTAGAAAGTTAAATCGCGCAAACCGCACTGGAATGTGTCGTTCACTGCCGCACAGGCAGCTTAGAAAAACCTGACGTGCGGCCTGCACTATCTTCAAAAGTTCACTGCCGCACAGGCAGCTTAGAAAGTCCAAAAGAATTGGATGTAGCGGGTGGCTCTGTTCACTGCCGCACAGGCAGCTTAGAAATTCCGGCCATCGTTACACTTCCTCTCCAAACTGTTCACTGCCGCACAGGCAGCTTAGAAATTCTTCGACCACGGTGACATACACGATGCACTGTTCACTGCCGCACAGGCAGCTTAGAAATTTCTTCAAACGCGGTGACAGCAATGTGATTGGTTCACTGCCGCACAGGCAGCTTAGAAAACTAACACCCCGTGCTTTTGCATTTTCCTTATGTTCACTGCCGCACAGGCAGCTTAGAAATGGTTGCGATAGGTTCGCAACCTGATTGACGAGTTCACTGCCGCACAGGCAGCTTAGAAAACGCTGGTCGATGCCTTTCGCCTCGGCTGGGTGTTCACTGCCGCACAGGCAGCTTAGAAATTAAACGCGTCTCAGCGCTTCTTTTAGGCCTTGTTCACTGCCGCACAGGCAGCTTAGAAAAGCCACACAGAGCCCCCCGCTACGTCCAAAAGGTTCACTGCCGCACAGGCAGCTTAGAAAGCCACCCCGGCGATTCATTAAAAAAGGGGCATGTTCACTGCCGCACAGGCAGCTTAGAAATCCTACTGGTGAAGTGTATAAGCGCTTTTTCGAGTTCACTGCCGCACAGGCAGCTTAGAAAGGACTCGGTTAATAACTCTGCGGTTAGCTTGCGTTCACTGCCGCACAGGCAGCTTAGAAATGCCAGCACTGTAAATGTGATGTCTATTATCTGTTCACTGCCGCACAGGCAGCTTAGAAAATTATCGTCGCGCTTGGGTACTTTGTCGGTAAGTTCACTGCCGCACAGGCAGCTTAGAAATGTCAAATATGTCTGGCTGGATGTTTGAATCAGTTCACTGCCGCACAGGCAGCTTAGAAATCTGAAAAATGCGGGTGGTCAGCCCGCTGGCTGTTCACTGCCGCACAGGCAGCTTAGAAACAAATAAAAAAGGGCGCCGAAGCGCCCTTGGTGTTCACTGCCGCACAGGCAGCTTAGAAAAGTCTGAGAAGTCCAAGCGTAAAAACGCTGAAGTTCACTGCCGCACAGGCAGCTTAGAAAGAAATGGATATTTCCGGCGTTCTGCGTGTTACGTTCACTGCCGCACAGGCAGCTTAGAAAAGCCATTTGCTGTACCAGGGCGCGACGGTCGAGTTCACTGCCGCACAGGCAGCTTAGAAACACACAAACGGTTTCACATAGTGCGATTGTGAGTTCACTGCCGCACAGGCAGCTTAGAAATGACGTTTCCGCGTGAGCGAAACTGTGTGACGGTTCACTGCCGCACAGGCAGCTTAGAAAAGATTAACGACCTGGCCGTCTGTCACGATCGAGGTTAATCGTTAGCCTCAATGTCGGATGGCGCGCGGCGTAAATCACACCAAGTTTGTACGATCGAGTTGGCGCTTATGCCGACCTACGCGAACTTTAACATCGGTGGTGCC
>NZ_MUFR01000063.1:0-9906 GCF_001996185.1 Salinivibrio costicola subsp. alcaliphilus | reverse complement strand
GCCAGAGCCAGAGCCAGAGCCAGAGCCAGAGCCAGAGCCAGAGCCAGAGCCAGAGCCAGAGCCAGAGCCAGAGCCAGAGCCAGAGCCAGAGCCAGCGGTGCGCGAAAAACCGCAACGTGAAGGCTTCTTTGCGCGGTTAAAACGTGGCCTGCAAAAAACCAAAACCAACCTCGGCTCCGGCTTCTTTAGCTTGTTTAGTGGCAAGAAAATCGATGAAGAGCTATTTGAAGAGCTTGAGGAACAGTTGCTGATCTCTGATGTAGGGATGGAAGCCACGACCAAAATCATTGATAACCTCACTGATAAGGCCAGCCGTCGCGATCTCAAAGATGGTGAAGCCCTGTACGGCATTCTCAAACAAGAAATGGCGCACATGCTGGAAAGCGTTGAGCAACCCTTGGTGCTGACGGATCAAAAGCCTTATGTGATCTTGATGGTTGGCGTTAATGGCGTGGGTAAAACGACCACGATCGGCAAAATGGCACGCCAATTTCAGGATCAAGGCAAATCGGTCATGTTAGCCGCCGGTGACACCTTCCGTGCTGCCGCCGTTGAACAACTGCAAGCTTGGGGTGAGCGTAACCACGTGCCCGTGATTGCCCAGCATACCGGCGCTGATAGCGCGTCTGTGCTTTATGATGCGATTGAAGCGGCCAAAGCACGAAATGTCGATGTGGTGATTGCCGATACCGCCGGACGCTTGCAAAACAAAGCCAACTTGATGGAAGAGCTACGCAAAATTGTCCGTGTGATGCAAAAACTGGACGTAGGTGCCCCGCACGAAGTGATGCTTACCCTTGATGCAGGCACCGGGCAAAATGCGATCAGTCAGGCCAAGTTATTTAATGAGATAGCACCGATCACCGGTATTACCCTCACTAAATTAGATGGTACCGCAAAAGGCGGGGTGATTTTTGCGGTGGCTGAACAATTTAATATTCCGATTCGCTATATTGGTGTCGGTGAAGGCATTGAAGATTTACGCACCTTTAACGCCAATGACTTTATCGAGGCGCTGTTTAGCCGGGAGGAATAACCGTGATCCAGTTTCAGCAAGTCAGCAAAGCCTATCGCGGGGGACGTCAGGCCTTACAAAAGGTTAATTTTGAATTGCCTAAAGGCGACATGGCCCTGCTCACGGGTCATTCAGGCGCAGGGAAGAGCACCTTGTTGAAACTAATTTGTGCCATTGAACGTCCCAGTGATGGACATATTTATTTCAACGGCCACGATATATCGCGTCTCCCGCGTCAAGATATTCCCTTTTTGCGTCGTCATTTAGGGATTATCTTTCAAGATCATAAACTGCTGATGGACGCGACCGTGTTCGAAAATGTCGCCTTGCCCTTGCGGATTGAGCAGCAGTCAGACAATGAAATCAAAAAGCGGGTTTCAGCCGCGCTCGATAAAGTTGGTTTGCTTGATAAAGCGCGTTGTAACCCCATACAACTGTCCGGTGGTGAGCAACAGCGGGTAGGGATTGCGCGTGCGGTGGTCAATCGTCCCCAAGTGCTGTTGGCTGATGAGCCGACCGGAAATTTAGATGCGGCGTTGTCTGCGCAAATTATGGAATTATTCCGCTTATTCAATCAAGTCGGGGTGACCATCTTGATGGCAACGCATGACACCAGCCTGCTCGAACAATACAACCATTTACGGCGCTTTGACCTTCAACACGGAAGCTTAGCGGAGGTGGGGCATGGCTGAATCATTTATGCAGACCCAGCAACGTCACGCATTGACGGCTTGGCGTGATCTTTTTCAGCGTCCGATGGGTAATTTACTCACGCTGATGGTGTTGGCCGTTGCCTTGTCTTTGCCGGCGACCTTCTATTTGCTAGCTAAAAATGTGGTCGCGGTAAGTGCGCAGTGGCAAAGCCCAGCAGAGATCAATGTTTTCTTGTCGCCGACACAAACTGAGCAACAGGGACAGGCGCTGGCGGACACACTGAAAACGTGGCCAGGTATTGATAGCGTCACCTATGTGTCACCGTCTGAAGGCATGACCGCGCTTAAAAAGCAGCGTGGCTTTCATCAAGCGGTCACTTTATTGGAGGATAATCCTCTTCCCAGCGTGATCGTGGTGGCTCCCAGGGGAGACGCTGACAGTGACAGCACTCGGACACTGTCGGATCGCGCGAGTGGATTAGCAGAGCAATTAAGGCAACGGGATGAGGTCGCTGAAGTGCGGCTCGATACCGACTGGCTCGCGCGTCTTGATGCCATAAAGACCTTGGCGATGACGATGGCGTGGTTATTTTCTATTTTAATGCTGGCGGCTGTTGTTTTGCTGGTCGGGAATACGCTGCGCTTACAGGTCCTGCATCATCAACCCCGGATCCAGGTGATGAAAATGGTGGGCGCAACGGACAGTTTTATTTTGCGTCCCTATTTATATATGGGGGCTTGGCTGGGGAGCTTAGCCGCAGTCGTGGCCTGGATTCTCACTGCCATGAATACGTGGCTGATGGATGGTGCCGTCCACCAATTTGCACAGCTATATGACAAGCCCTTTACCCTCAGCGGACTGAGTTGGGATGAGTCTTTGCTATTATTGATGGGATCCGTTTTGCTTGGCGTAGGCGCTGCCTTGCTGGCGACGCGCCGTCACTTAAAAGAGATTGAACCTGTATAGGGGTAATACGGTCATAGAACAACGAGAGAGACATCAGGGCTTGCAGTTTTCCCCCGCTTGGGTATATTTTTGCATGCTTAATAGCAATTCGGTCTTCGACGATTCGGAAACGAGGTTTGAATGACAAAAGAGATGAACGCATTGGCACCGATTGTACAAGGTAACATCGATGGTTATCTGCAAGCGGTTAACAGCCACCCTATGCTCAGCGCGGAAGAGGAGCATTCGCTGGCCGAGCGTCTCCATTATCATGGTGATTTGGAGGCGGCAAAGTCGCTGATCTTATCTCACTTGCGTTTTGTTGTTCACATCGCCCGTGGATACACCGGATACGGCTTACCCATCGCGGATTTGGTTCAAGAAGGCAACATTGGCTTGATGAAGGCGGTCAAACGTTTCAACCCTGAAGTTGGCGTACGTCTGGTGTCATTTGCTGTCCATTGGATCAAAGCCGAAATTCACGAGTACGTATTACGTAACTGGCGTATCGTTAAAGTGGCAACGACCAAAGCGCAACGTAAGCTGTTTTTCAACTTACGTAAAAATAAGAAGCGCTTGGGTTGGTTTAATAACGACGAAGTGAATATGGTCGCGGAGCAACTTGGCGTTGAGGCGTCAGAAGTTCGTGAGATGGAAGCCCGTTTAGCGGCACAAGATCCGACCTTTGAAGCGCCCGCATCGGCAGACGATGAGCGTGAAAATGGCCCAATGGCGCCGGTTTACTACCTAGAGGACAAAAGCTCAGATATTGCCGAGTCTCTAGAGGCAGAAAACTGGGAAGCGCACGCTAATCGTCGCTTGGCGAATGCGTTATCAGGCTTGGATGAACGTAGTCAGCATATTGTTCGTGCTCGTTGGTTAGAGGACAATAAGGCAACGTTGCAAGACTTAGCAACGCATTATCAAGTCTCCGCAGAGCGTGTGCGACAACTAGAAAAAAATGCGATGAAGAAATTAAAGCAAGCCATTGGCGATGCGCTATAGCGCCTCCTGATCCTTGTATTGGTTTCGTGAAGAAAAACCGGCCCGTTGGCCGGTTTTTTTATGCCTGAAAACCAGGCGGTACTCATCACGATAGCAAGTTATGCACAGCTTATCCTGGATCCATACTATATGTAGTGGATCCTTAGCTACGATCATCGCTTATCAACGCAATTCACACTTTTGTCCACAAACGATCAAAAATCAAACAAAGCGAGTATTGCTAGGCAGGCGGGGGGAGACAAACTCAGGTACAATGCGGGTTCATCTCGAGGCGCACGCGATCCTCGTGTAACATCTGCTGGGAATAACTTTGTGAGTGGAGAGGTATAAGGTATGGATCAGTTCGCACATATCTCTGTGACCGATGCGTGGGAAATGCTGAACGATGATCAGCAAAATGCAGTATTAGTGGATATTCGTGATCCTCAAACCTTTCAGGTCGCGCATCCTCAAGAGGCCTATCACCTTACCAACGACACGCTGGTGGCGTTTATGGATCAGGTCGATTTTGATCAACCCGTCTTGGTGATGTGTTATCACGGGATCAGTAGCCAAGGGGCGGCACAGTATTTGATCAATCAAGGCTTCGATGCGGTTTATAGTGTCGATGGTGGGTTTGAAGCCTGGCATCGACAGTCACTGCCGACCGCATCAGGGATCGATATAAAATAGGACAGCCCATGCAAAAAATCGCGGTATTGCCCAATGCGCGCTTGGCACAAGCTTTTATCGATTACGCGGCCGCGCATGATGTTAGCCTTGAGCTCGCGCCAGAGCCAGACGCACACGTTGCGGTTTGGTTGATTAATGACGACGACAAAGCATGGGTCGACAACGAGCTTGAACGTTTTATTGCCGATCCAACACATAGTCGTTATCAAGCGGCGTCTTGGCAAGTTGCCGAGACGCGCCAAGCACGCTTTCACTACCCCTCAGCCCGATTATGGCAAACGGTAAAAGAGAAATCTGGCCCGGTTACCTTGAGTATCATGTTTATCTGTGTGGCCTTGTTTATGCTGATGACCCTCGGCGGCTTTGATGTGGTGGCGCGTCGTCTGCTGTTTCCTGCAGACAGCAGCCAACAATGGCAATTATGGCGTTTATTCAGCCATGCGCTGCTGCATTTTTCTGCCTTACACATCATCTTTAATCTGTTGTGGTGGTGGGTACTTGGAGGTCGAATTGAGCGTCTCGATAGTAGCAGTAAGCTGGTGCAGATCTTTCTCTTTGCCGCACTTTTCTCAGGCTTAGGCCAATATTGGTTAGACGGCCCGTATTTTGGTGGGCTTTCCGGCGTGGTTTATGCGCTACTGGGCTATTTATGGTGGCTAACTTGGTTGGCTCCCGAGCGTGGATTAACCATCGAAAAACCTTATGTGATCTTTATGCTGGCATGGCTGGTGATTGGATTTTTCCAGCCTATGGGCATGAACATCGCCAATATGGCGCATTTATTTGGCTTAATCATCGGTTGTGTCCTGGGTTTATGGGACGCAAAACGCCACGCCTGACTATCCGCTAACCCCTCGTTCATCGACAGATACCACTGTGCCCTAAAAAAAGAGCAATGAATTGCTCTTTTTTTGTTCGAACGCATGCCTTTTTTGCGTCAGATCTATGTTTTTATGTTCGATTTCACGGTTTTGGTTTTCATTTTGAGTAATTATTCCATTTGTTGAGCGAAATCGAAACTTTAGTTGCTCACTTGTTTGATTTTTATCTTTTTAATTAATCCATCGCGTACATCTTACTGAGGACCCTCCCATGTTTGGAATCTTCCGGCCGGCAGCTCACCGGCAAAGATTGCCAGAGTCACAGATCGGTGACACTTATACCCGACTGCGCTGGCAATTATTTTTTGGTATTTTTATCGGCTATGCCGGTTATTATCTGGTGCGTAAAAACTTTAGCTTGGCGATGCCGTTTCTGATTGACGAATATGGCTTTAGTCGCGGCGATCTAGGTGTCGCATTGGCAGCGGTATCCATCGCTTATGGTTTGTCCAAGTTCCTCATGGGCAGCGTGTCTGATCGCTCAAACCCAAGATATTTCTTAAGTGCCGGTCTGTTAATGTCATCACTGGTGATGTTCAGCTTTGGCTTTTTGCCATGGACGACAAGCAGTATTGCCATCATGTTTGTGCTGCTGTTTATCAATGGCTGGGTGCAAGGTATGGGCTGGCCGGCTTGTGGACGCACCATGGTGCACTGGTGGTCACGGAAAGAGCGTGGTGAGCTAGTCTCCGTCTGGAACGTTGCCCATAACATTGGTGGCGGACTGATTGGTCCTTTGTTCTTACTGGGTTTATGGCTGTTTAACGACGACTGGCGCGCTTCTTTCTATGTGCCGGCATTCTTTGCTGCGTTGGTCGCTGTCTTTATCTGGTTTACCTTGCGAGATACCCCACAATCGTGTGGCTTGCCGCCGATTGAAGAGTACAAAGACGATTATCCGGATAACTATGACGAAGAAGCATTTGAAAAAGAAATGTCTGCCAAAGACATCTTTATCACTTATGTGATGAAAAACCGTCTGTTGTGGTATATCGCGATTGCCAATGCCTTTGTTTACTTGATTCGCTATGGCGTGCTCGATTGGGCGCCGGTTTACCTGGATGAAGCCAAAGGCTTTACTGTGGATAAATCGTCTTGGGCCTACTTCTTGTATGAATGGGCCGGTATCCCAGGCACACTGTTGTGCGGTTGGATGTCCGATAAGTTCTTTAAAGGGGCTCGTGCGCCAGCCGGGGTGCTATTTATGGTGCTGGTGACGGTCGCTGTGTTGGTGTATTGGTTTAACCCCGCCGGCAATCCAGGCATTGATATGGTGGCACTGGTTGCGATTGGCTTCTTAATTTATGGCCCCGTGATGCTCATTGGTCTGTATGCCTTGGAGCTTGCACCGAAAAAAGCGGCGGGTACCGCGGCAGGACTGACCGGACTATTTGGTTACCTAGGTGGCGCGGTTGTCGCGAACATTGCTCTGGGTTATACCGTGGACCACTTTGGCTGGGACGGTGGCTTTATGCTGCTCACCGGTGGCTGTGGCTTGGCCATCTTCTTCTTGTGCCTCGCGTGGGTGGGAGAGCATCGTGTGCGCCGTGACGCGGCTGTGCACGCTGCCTAAATGATCTGTCTTGGCATTGCCTAGTGGCTATGCGTAAACTAGGAAGCCCTCGTGATCGCGGGGGCTTTTTTTGTAAGGGGAGATGCAGTGAAGCAAAACAAACGTCATCAGCAAATCATTGATCTGGTTAAATCACAAGGATACGTGAGCACGGAAGACTTGGTTGAGCGCTTCAATGTCAGCCCACAAACGATTCGACGTGATCTCAATGAATTGGCAGCAGAAAATCAAATTCGCCGCCATCACGGTGGTGCCACCGTGCCCTCCAGCTCTGAAAACACCGCGTATGCGACCCGCAAAGTATTGCAACAACAGGAAAAAGACACCATCGCTCAGGCGCTGGTGCAGCATATTCCCGACGGCGCAACGTTATTTATTGATATTGGGACCACCCCAGAGGCGGTGGCGCGCGCATTGCTGGATCATCATAACTTACGGGTAGTCACCAATAACCTCAATGCGGCGGCGATCTTAATGCCGAAACAGGATTTTACGGTGATTATTGCCGGTGGTGAGGTACGCAATCGTGATGGTGGCATTGTGGGAGAGGCCACGCTCGATTTTGTCTCTCAGTTTCGACTCGACTTTGGCATCTTGGGGATCAGTGGTATTGACGATGATGGGTCATTACTGGACTTTGACTATCATGAGGTGCGGGTTAAAAAAGCCATTTTAGACAATAGCCGCTGTGTGATGTTGGCCGCTGACCATACTAAATTTGGCCGTAATGCGATGGTGAACTTAGGCAATATTACCCAACTGGATATGGTCTTTACCGATGTCACTCCGCCCGCGCAAATTCAGGAGATGTTAGTGGCACAAGGCAGCCACCTAGAGGTGATCAGCCATGCCGTCTCTGAGGATATGCCGTCAGTTGGGTGATTACTGATAGAGGTACTTGGTAAATAAAAGGTCGGCCAGCATTCTGCGATTGGTTTCGGCAAGAAGAAGCGCGTTGACCTTTTCTAGGCATGCTTTGCGAATCGCTTCGCGTCCCGACAGCGATTTAATTTTGCTCGCGGTCTGTTGCGCCAAGGTTTCTATGATGACATCGCGGATCAGCGGCGAGTGGTATTCCAGCTCGCTGACCCACTTAGGGTCATCAACCATCAATTCAACTTTCACCTTGATAAAACCGAGCCGTGGGCCTTCGGTGACATAATTGGTGGTAATTTCAGGCTCTAAGGAAAAGTAACTGTACTTTGCTTGGCTGCCGTTACTGCCTTCTTCTTGTGCCTGGACGGCGGTACTGACCCATAACAACAGGCTCAGCAGTACCATCAATAGGGGTTGTCGTTTACTCATAGCCACCCAAAAATTCGGTTGATGATGTGATAGGAGTAGGCCGTGCGCATTCTCCAATCGCGGTCAGCCTGATACAATTACCCGCCGAGTATAGCAACATTGTCCGCCTCATAGGGGGACGGACAGGCGAATTTTGCGCGATGTGGCACAGGAAATAATGTCAGACTTAAATCATACCTATCTAGAGGCGCTGCAACAGGCACGCTGGGAGCGACCCGATATTGCGGCGTTAAAGCGCACCGCAGAAGGCAGCTGGTTGTTAGAATCACACTCCATGACGGCACGACTCAAACGCCACTGTCAGGACTTCGATGTCGACGTGCTCCAGGTCTATCAACTGACGCCGGACAAATTGACCGATCATGAAACCGCTTTGATTGGCCCAGAGGCCTGTGTGGTACGGGAAGTCGTCCTCAAAGGTGACGGACAAGCTTGGCTCTGTGCGCGAACGCTAATGCCGGCTTCCACCTTAGAGGGACAGGGTGGCCACTTACACGCGCTGGGGACCGAACCACTGGGTCAGCATGTGTTTAAACAGCGGGCCTCTCGCCGCGATGCGATTGAAACCGCGCATGTCTCTTGCTTGTCACACCAGCTTTATGCCCGTCGCTCACGTCTTTGGCTTCATAATCGACCCATGTTAGTGGCCGAACTCTTTTTGCCTCACTCTCCCTTATATGGCAAGGAGGCGCCTGCATGAGCACGAAATTGGCTGCTTATGGCCAGCTTGCACGTTTAGACCGTCCCATTGGTACCTTATTATTACTCTGGCCAACATTATGGGCGTTATTTTTAGCCGCCGATGGCATGCCGGCGTTGCTGACCCTGGTCGTATTTGTGCTCGGGGTGTATATGATGCGTGCTGCCGGCTGCGTGATTAACGATTATGCGGATCGCCACTTTGATGGTCACGTCAAACGCACCAAAGCGCGCCCTTTGCCCTCAGGGCGGATTGGCGAGAAAGAAGCGCTGGGTTTCTTTATTGCGCTAGTGTTAGGTGCATTTTTATTGGTATTAACCCAAAATACGCTCACCATTCAGCTCTCGTTTGTTGGGGTGGCGCTGGCGTTTATTTACCCGTTTATGAAGCGCTATACCCATCTTCCCCAGCTGGTGTTGGGGCTGGCGTTTAGCTGGGCGATCCCGATGGCGTTTGCCGCGGCACAAGGGGCACTCCCTCCGGTGATTTGGCTGCTATTTATGGCCAATATTTGCTGGACTATTGCTTACGACACCTTGTACGCCATGGTGGACCGCGATGATGATCTAAAGATTGGGATTAAATCGACCGCCATCTTGTTCGGACGTTGGGATAAAGCCGCGGTTGGTGTATTGCAGTTATTGACGCTTGCGCTATTGATGCTCGCCGGGCAATGGCTAGAGCTGGCGGCCGGTTACCAATGGAGCCTATTAGCGGCCTTTGCGCTATTTGTTTATCAACACTATCTTGCCCGTGAACGGGAACGCATGGCATGTTTTCAGGCTTTTTTAAACAATAACTATGTCGGTTTAGTGGTATTCATTGGTGTTTTGGCCGGTATTTACGGTTAATGTTGTCGGTGTGATAACAAAAGCGCTGGGTGGGTGAATCAACTTTTTCTCCCCAAGCAACTTTTTGCTCAGCTTGGCAACTTCTTGCTTGCGGTCGAGCAATAAGTTGCCAAAGCAATCAGTAAGTATCTGTAAAATAACAAAATAAAACTTGGCATGCTTTTCGCACTATGACCATTACCACAGTGAATAGGCTGTGCTTAATGATTAAATGTTTATAGGAGCGATTATGCCAACGCCATGTTATATCTCGATTGAAGGTGAAACCCAGGGACTGATTACTGCCGGTGCGTGTACCGCTGACT
>NZ_MUFR01000062.1:0-10345 GCF_001996185.1 Salinivibrio costicola subsp. alcaliphilus | reverse complement strand
TACTGTGACTCTTCCTGAGATCGCAGGGTCTTTGACGTCTCGTATTAACGATAACTTTCAGATGTTCAATCATGCATCTTCAAGTTAATTGGGTATAGCGTTCCCATATGTCGCGCAAAACTCGTTTCATCCGGTAACATATGAGGTAAAGAGGAGGATTGATCTTTGACTGTATTATCGAAATCAAAGTAGACGGCACCCGGAATACGCCGTTGGCGCCACTCTTGGAAGCTATCTCGGGATACATCTGGCATAAACCAGCTAGCATCGACAGGAACGACGGTATCGAGGCGCTGAGCGAGCCATTCAGGGGTTACAAACACTGACATCTTGACGGTTCCTTTTCATCGTTGATTGGCGGATGACAACACTTTCACAAGATATTGACTTATCTCATCTAGTATCAGCCTAATTTTTTACTCATACTGAAAGCCTCGCATTAAAGATGCAACTCAATGAGGATATGAATGACGCCATCTCGCGTGATCTCAGGCGCTATTTTATTGTTTCCCACACTGCTACTAGCACCCACAGCGGCTTTTAGCGCGGGGGTCGGTGTAACAATTGAAAACGACAGTCCGTTAGGCGTTGATAATCAATACACCAGTGGTGTTTATGCGCACTGGCATGCGGATTGGTCCGATGATGTCACCACCACCGCTGTCACGCCCATTCGTTGGTTTGCTCAACAGCTACCGCTTAACGAACAAGCACGCCAAAGCTGGAGCATCGATGTTGGACAAATGATGTGGACGCCCAACGATATTGAATGGGAAACGCCCCATCCCAATGAACGTCCCTATGCCGGTTTGATTTTTATCGAGCCTGGCATTTATCAGCAGACATCAGAACGGGTCGATAAGTGGTCATTTATGCTCGGAATGGTTGGTCCCGCGTCGCAAACTGAAGAAGGACAATCTTACGTTCATGACCTCATCGACTCGCCCGACCCAAAAGGATGGGACTACCAAGTAGAAAACACGCCAGTGGCGCAGTTTGCTTATGAACGCCACCAGCTCCTGCACCGTAGCGAGAACCAAGAATGGGGAGTGACTGGACGTGCCGATATCGGTAACTTCCGCAGCGAACTCTCTACAGGATTGAGTTATCGTATTGGTCTTGATCTGGCTAATACCTTTGGCGGCATTAGCTTCGAGCCAGGCCGGCATTTAGACAGCCGTTTGTTCGACGCAAGCGAACAGGGCGCATTCTTTTATGCCGCGATGCAAGGCCGATATCGGGCCAATGACATCACCATCAATGGCGATAAACCGCCAGAGAATGCCGACATCGATATGACCCACTGGCAAGCAAGTGCCGCTACCGGGCTAGCATTTTACCAGCCTCGCTGGGGCACAGATATCAGTGTTGTTGTACACACGAAAGACTATAAGCAAGCTACCGATGACACCTATAGCTACGTATCTTGGACCGTGCATTATCGGTATTAACATCCATACTCTCGTTTCGCTTTCCGTCGCCACTATCGAGGTGTGGCGGCAACGGCTTGTTTAGGCGACTGACTCTTTCGTTTATCCGTGAGTTTCATCAACACCAATGACGCTAAAATCATCGCAATACCTAACCACTGTAACGGCTGTAACGTTTCATTGATCCACAGTACACCAAGGGTTACCGCCGTAAGCGGGTTAAGAAACATAATGATAGATTGACGATTTGGGCCAAGTACAGTGATCGAGCGAATATAGGCCCAGTAACCGATAGCAGTATTGAGTAAAATAACCCAAGCAAGTCCTGGTACGGCCTCCATGGTTATCGCCTGTGGCGGCCCCGCAAAGAGCCAAGCAAAAGGAATAAGCATGATGCCACCAAGGACTAACTGCCAAGCGGTTAATCCAAAAATGTCTTTCGCTTCCCAGCGCTTCATCCATAGTGTCGACTGAGCAACAAAAAATGTGGCAAGTAACATGGCACCGGCCCCTATCCAATCGATATTGGAAGATGGATTCAATAATAATACCACGCCGAAAAGCCCTAAAATCGCCAGCCCAAGTAGTTTAGGCTGAGGCCGTTTCCCTTCTGTTAACCACTGAAGCAGCATCAGTACTAAGGGTAAGGTCGCGCCTAAAGTCCCAGCGATAGCGCCGGGTAGCCGATAAGCGGCAATAAAAAGCAGTAAAAAGAAAGCCGCGATATTAAAAAAGCTTACAGCAAGCATTCTCGGCAAACTTAAAGGTAAACCACGTCGACTGATCATCAGCATTAACAGGCCCGCTGGCAATGCTCGCCATACTGCCATCCAATAAGGGGAAAGATCCCCCAGAAACAGAGCAACCGCTGAATAAGTACTGCCCCAAAAAATCGGAGCAAGAATAGCGATAAAATAATGCATAACCTTTCTCTATATATCTTCACGTAAAGATACAGTAGCTGTTATATTAGTTCACATCAAGTATCTTAATAGTAAGAAAAATGTATTAGCGCTCAAAAAGACAACACCATAGCGAGAAGGTGCTATGCTTATTTGCGTGATAAAACAGGGGGATAAAATAATGATCAATACTGAGAATGCGGTCGTTTTGTTGATTGATGTACAAGGCAAACTGGCACAAAAGGTAACAGGCAGCGAAGCACTACACCAAAAGCTGGCCCAACTAATGCGTGCCTGTCAGTACTTTGATGTGCCCGTGGTGTGGGTCGAGCAACTGCCCGATAAGCTCGGCGCGACCACTGAGAGTTTGGCTGAGTTAATCCCAACGGATACGCCCATTGCCAAGCAGACATTTAGTGCTTACGCAAACCCCGATGTTAAAAAACGACTCGATGATCTTAACCGTAAACAAGTCATCCTATGTGGCATCGAAACCCATATTTGTGTTTATCAAACAGCCTGCGATCTACTCAGAGCCCACTATCACGTTCACTTAGTCACGGATGCAACCTCATCCTGTGACGCGTCTCATTACCACACCGGAATTGCCATGATGCAGCAACATGGCGCCTGGATCACTTTGGTCGAAGCCTTGTTGTTTGAGTGGCAACAAGCAGCCGGCGGTTCAGACTTTCGATCTTTTTTAACGTTAATCAAGTAGAAAGCAAATAGATCTCTAAGTAATGGGCGTGAAGATCTAGGGGTTGAATACGTATACTCCTAAAATATCGAGTATTTATGAGATATAGATCGCACAGTAGGCGCTAACATTTTCATTAGTGGTCTAATATTATTCATGACGAATGTATAAAAGAGAAAGGAAGCACTATGTACAAACGACTACTCTCTGCAACCCTATTAACGCTGTCTGCAGTCCCGGCCAGTGCCGATGATCATGGGTGTGGCAACGTCACGATTGCCGATATGAACTGGAATTCAGCGAGCCTGATTGCCAACATTGATCAGTTTATTTTAGAACATGGCTACGGCTGTGATGCTGAACTCGTACCTGGTGATACCATGCCAACCGGCACATCCATGATAGAAAAAGGCGAGCCCGATATTGCACCGGAGTTTTGGAGTAACTCCATGCGTGAAGGCCTTCAGCGAGGTATTGACGAAGGACGTATACACTATGCAGGACAAGCCTTTGTTGAAGGCGGCGAAGAGGGATTTTGGGTCCCTAAATACATGATCGATCAGCACCCCGAACTTAAAACCATTTCGGGCGTTAAAGCCAATGCCGATCTTTTCCCTCATCCCGAAGATCCGTCAAAAGCAGCCTTTTACGGATGTCCCGCGGGATGGAGCTGCCAAATTACCTCGGAAAATAATTTTAAAGCATTGGATCTCGCCGACAGTGGCTTTGAAATTGTCGACCCTGGCTCCGGTGCTGGCTTAGCCGGCTCCATTGCCAAAGCTTATGAACGCGAAGAAGCTTGGTTTGGTTACTACTGGGCACCGACGGCCGTGTTAGGCAAATATGAAATGGTTAAAGTCGATTTCGAAACGGGTACGGATGTCGAGCACTATAAGTCATGTATTACATCTGACGAGTGCATAACGTCGAAAGCAACAATGTATCCAGCCGCTGATGTTGAGACTGTCGTGACAGAACGCTTTGCTAAACGAGCTCCCGAGGCCATGGCCTATATAGAAAATCGTGGTTTTACCAACGACCAGATGAATGGATTACTGGCATGGATGGAAGATAACCAGGCTGACGGTGAATATGCGATGATCAATTTTTTAATTAATCATGAAGACATTTGGACCCAGTGGGTGCCAAATGAGGTGGCGAGCAAAATAAAAGACGCGTTGTAACTCAATAACCCGCACAGTATTGCCACTGTGCGGGATTTCTTTTAGCAGTATAGGAATAATAACAATGGCGACTTCATGGCTAACGGATGTGCCAGAAATGAGCAGGCGCGATCTGCTCACCATCCGACAAACACTGGATGGTGCCTATCGGAATTTTTCTCGCGAATATGGCGAAGGTATCGAAGCCTTTTTTGACCCCCTCCTCCACTTTCTTGTTTGGTTCGAAGACTTACTCCTTGCCACACCTTGGTGGCTGGTGATTGCCGTACTTGCCGGTATCGCGTATCTCGCCAGTCGCTCTTGGAAGCTCCCTGCGGCTGTGGTTGTTTCTTTCACTCTAATTGCTTACTTAGGGATGTGGGAAGATACCATGAGCACCATGAGTATCATTTTGGTCTGTACGCTTGTCGCGATAGGTGTCGGTGTACCTATCGGGATTGCGATGGCGAAGTCCAATCGGACCCAAGCGGTGGTTACGCCACTTCTTGATATCATGCAGACCATGCCCGCTTTCGTCTATTTAATTCCTGTTGTGATGCTACTGGGCATTGGTAAAATTCCGGGGGTCATTGCCGTCGTGATTTACGCCATTCCACCGGTCATCCGCTTAACGAACCTTGGGATTAGGCTGGTCGATAAAGATGTGCTTGAAGCAGCGACTGCGTATGGCGCCAATGGCGTTCAGCGCCTTTTTCAGATTCAGCTACCACTGGCAATGCCCACTATTATGGCCGGCATTAACCAAACGATTATGATGGCACTCGCCATGGTCGTGATCGCCTCGATGATCGGTGTTTCTGGCTTGGGTCAACCCGTTCTTAAATCGATCACTAACCAATATTTCACCTTGGGCCTGCTCAATGGCCTCGCGATCGTCGTGATTGCTATTATTTTCGATCGCGTCTCGCAAAGCTATGCCAAGCGATCACAGCAGCACTTAAAGGGAGGTGATCATGACTGATTCTGAGCAGAACACCTTGATCGAAATTCACGGTCTTTACAAAGTATTTGGCAACCATCCGCGTAAGCTCATGCCCGATGTTAAAGCAGGTAAAAGCAAAGACGCATTGCTACAAGAAACAGGACATACTATCGGACTTAGTGACATCAATCTGTCTATTCGGCGCGGTGAAGTGTTCGTCATCATGGGCTTATCTGGCTCAGGAAAATCAACACTGATTCGCCATTTCAATCGTTTGATCGATCCGACAGAAGGTGAAATTCGCATTGATGGCACGGATATAATGCAGTACTCACAAAAAGAGTTGCAGCAATTTCGTCGTCATAAAATGTCGATGGTTTTCCAGCGATTCGGCTTGCTTCCTCACCGTACTGTCAAAGAAAACGTCGGTTTTGGTCTTCGCATTCAAGGAGAAGCCAAAGCACTGCGAGATGAAAAGGCTCAACAGTGGCTCTCTACGGTTGGCTTAGAGGGCTATGCTGACCAATACCCTGCCCAGTTATCCGGTGGGCAACAGCAACGCGTCGGTTTAGCACGGGCCTTGTGTACGGATGCGGAGATCCTATTGATGGACGAAGCGTTTTCTGCACTGGATCCGCTCATTCGCAGTGAGATGCAAGACCAACTCATTGAGCTACAAGAAAAGCTGCATAAAACGATTATCTTTATTACCCATGATCTCGACGAAGCGTTACGTCTTGGTGATCGTATTGCCATTTTACGGGACGGTAAGCTGGTACAAGTGGGTGAGCCGGTTGATATTCTACTTCAACCAGCAGACGACTATGTCGAAGCATTTGTTAAAGACGTCAACCGTGCTCGAGCCCTAACCGTTGAAACCGTGATGCAGCCGCAAATCTGTCGTATCAGTGCGACCACAATTGGTGATGCCATTCAGCAGATGCGCCACCAAAAAGTTAATTATGGCTACTATATTACCGAGGAGGGTTACCAAGGTACCTTGAGCCAAAAAGCGCTGAGTGACAAAGATCCAAGTGGCCATATCGAGGCTAGCTTACTTGAGGCTGTTCCCGCGATTGATCAAGATTCTTTGCTCGAGAGTGTGATTCCAGATACCTTGGAGTCGAAATGGCCACTGCCCGTCTTCGACGATCATGGGGAGCTTATCGGGCATCTCTCACGACAGACTGTTGCCAACATTCTCAGCGAAACAGGAAAAAGCGCGACCGAAACGTTATCCACAAACCCGCCCCAAAAAGCGAGCTAATTATATCAATGCGCCCTACCTATAGGGGCGCATTATTTTCACTCCAATGAAAAGGTATCTCTTCTCGTCATCATAACAGTGAGACAAGTGTCATTTTGTTGAAACACTTTCTCCCTAACCTGCTGCGCATATCAGGACTCCAGTTGGTAGGAAGTTATATGAGTGTACGTCAGCGGTTATTGATCGCCTTTACCCTCTTCATCGCATCGACCTTAGGATTAGGTAGTCTCGCGCTTTGGATATCATCTCGCTCAGCGGATGCTTCAGCCGAATATGTGAATCAACAACTCCCCGAAGTCTGGGCATTACTCGCGCTTGAGCGTGATCACCGAGACTTAGTGAATCTATCACAAAAGATCAAAGCCCAAGTGTTGTTTTGGAATGAAATTACGCCTGAGTTTGAAAAGCTCCATAAACGCTATCAGCAAAGCTGGCAGGCGTTGTCCCAGTATCCTTCTCTCTCAAACTGGCGTTCTGAACAAAAAGATAAAAAAAAGAAGTTTGATCAATACCTTAATAAGCTCGCTAAAACGGTCGAAAGTAAAAGTTTTTATGACGCAGGCCGCCTTGTGGATTTCGATCTCTACCCAGCCGTTGATCCTATGCTATCAGTGATTAGCGAAAAACTAATAGAGCGTCAGGATAATGCTAAGGCATCTGCTTCAGGATTGATCCTCTTCTTGCATCAGCAGTCCAATTTTGTGTATGCCGGTAGCGGTGCCACTTTGATCCTTGCACTTATTTTAATGACCTGGCTTCGCAAAACCGTCATTGTACGCTTGGACGATATCGCGACCTCGCTGACGGATATTGATAATCGCTCCGATCTTTCAATACGTCTGTCTGACAAGTATCACGACGAAGTCAGTGCCGTCGCTCGCGCATCAAATAACTTGCTCGATAAGTTCAGTCACTTTGTTACCGATATACAATCGCGAACATCAGCGCTTGATCAACAGTCAGATACCTTAGACCAACAAAGCACGCAAGTGGCGACGATTAATCAGCAAACACGGCAAAACGTTAACGATGTCGCGCAATCGCTTACCGTTATGGAAAGCGCAACCACGGAAATCGCGAGTGCTATTCATGATACCCGCGAGTATATCGGCAAAGTATCCCAAGACAACGATGAGATTCAGACCCAAATGCGTGCTACTGAAGCCTCAATAACGCACAGCGTCAAGGTGGTTGAAAATGTATCAAATACCATGGCAACGCTAAAACAAACGAGCAACCAAATTGCCGGTGTTATGGATGTGATTGAAGGTATAGCAGAGCAAACTAACCTTCTCGCGCTCAACGCTGCCATAGAAGCGGCACGTGCAGGGGAGCATGGCCGTGGATTTGCGGTTGTCGCGGATGAAGTGAGAAATCTATCTCAGCGCACAGCACAATCGACAGGGGATATTCGAGAATGGATCAATGACTTACTTGGTCAAGTAGATACCGCTAGTCATCTATTATCAGAAACACAATCGGCCAGTGCAGATAACCAGCAAGCAAGCATCCGACTACAAGGTTATCTCGGTGAAATGCACACTACTTTCCAAGGGCTGGAGCAACTCAGCGCTGAAGTTGAAGCAGCCCTCGATTCTCAACACAAAGAAATTGCACACCTTACTGAGCAACGTCGCGCTCTCAAACATGGCAGTCAGTCACTGACCGATGCTATCGATACAACCAGTGATGTAAGCGGTCAGCTTAGCCATCAATCGAGCGCATTAACCCAGCTGACCGATCAGTTTCAGACGTGACGGCGAAATAGCGAATCGTGATCACCTAGCGCCCTGTTGTCCGGGAGCTAGGTGTTTCGAAAATAGATATGATTACGTCTTATTCACTCGTTCAAAACCAGCGGCAAGATCAGCGATTAAATCCTCCACCTGTTCGAGACCAATATGCAGTCTAACGAGTGTCCCACTGAAACTTACTTTAGCCACGGGCCGGATCCGATTAAGCTGTTCGGGTTGATTGGCAAGTAACAAAGACTCGTAACCTCCCCATGAATAAGCCATGCTAAAATACTTCATAGAGTCGCAGAATGCTTCTAATTGCGTATCGGACAAACGTTCCTTAAAAACGAATGAGAACAGTCCGTTACTGCCACTAAAATCACGGGCAAAATAGCGATGCCCCGGACAATCAGTGAATGCGGGATGAAGCACTTTCGCCACTTCAGCCTGCTCATTCAGCCAGTTGGCAACATGTAACGCATTTTCTTGATGTTGCGCTAGCCGTACATCGAGCGTTCTCAGTCCTCGCGCCGCCTGGTAGGCAGTGTCAGGATCAACGGTTTGTCCCATCAAGTAGGCACGCTCTCTCAGCGTTGGCCAACAGCGCGCATTGGCGACGGCGGTGCCTAGCATATTATCTGAATGACCAATAATGTACTTGGTGCCAGACTGAATAGAAATATCGACACCCTGTGTTAACGGCTGGTATAAGCGACCTGCCGCCCACGTATTATCCATCATGATCACAGCATCTGGGGCGCGATTGCGAACCGCTCGCACAATGGCTGGCGTATCGTGCACTTCCATGGTGTACGATCCGGGTGACTCTAAGAACACGATACGTGTATTCGGCTTGATACGATGACTAATCTCGTCACCTTCAAGTGGGTCAAAATACTCGGTCTCGATCTGCATGTCGGCCAGTATTTTCTCACAAAAGTCCTGAGTAGGCTCATACGCCGAACCCGATACCAGTATGTGATCGCCCGTTTTAACAAATGCGAGAATACTGTTAGCAATCGCCGCCGCGCCACACGGAAATAACGCACAACCTGTTCCCTGCTCAAGCTCTGTCATTGCGTCTTGCAGCGAGAAGTGAGTAGTCGTACCTCGTCGGCCATAAAACAGCGTTTGTTGGTGACGATTTGCAACCGCGTGTTTCTTTTCTGCTAATGAATCAAAAATGATTGAAGAAGCGCGCTGTACGACTGGATTAACCCCGCCTAAGGTGTAGCCTTTTTGGCGTCCAGCATGGATTAGCTGCGTACGATTTTGTTTCTTTTCCATGGCTCACTCATCCTATGTTGCCCATACCTCTAGCCTAAGCGTTTCGCCAAAAGCAGTAAAGACATTTAGACGTCCATATTGTAATTTTCTATCTATCGATTCAACGATATGTCATCGCGCTAAACGCTAAGTCATCGCGGTTAGCGAAGCGTGTTTAGGTTGATGACTATCCACTCCGCATTTTGGTTCGAACACTAAACAGATCACATTTTTATCTATTTGACTGGAAACACAATGTAAGTGTATATACATTGTATATCTAATTGATAGGCTAAAAAATATGGCAAAAAAAGAAAAAGTTAAAAAAGACAGCCAATTACTGATACGAATCAATAGTGAGCAACGTGATGCGTTTCTGCAAACATGTGACGAGCTTGATACCTCAGCGGCTCGAGAAGTCAGACGGTTTATCAAACAATTTTTAAAAGACCACGAAACAAAAAAAGAATCATAACACCCAGTTTACGGTGCAACTTGCCGGCACCCGACCACAGCATTGAAGCTGTATTGCAGTGGCAAACGCTTCGGCAATCTATACTTAAGGAGAAAAAATCATGGCGAAAGTATCAAAGAAAGATCTGAAAAAATCGATCAAGAAAACCAAAGCAAAAGTTGCGAAACAAGAAGGCAAGCTGAAAAAATTGAAAAAGCAACTAAAGCAAGCCTAAGCCACGTTTAGTTAAGCAATAAGCATAAAAAAGCTCGGGGATTTCCCGAGCTTTTTGTTTGTTATGGCCACGCTTTATTGGCGCTGCGCTTACGTTTCAGCGCGTCCGATTTTAATCCTCAATTTTCTGCTTCACCCTCAGTTGATGATAAGTAAGCGGCCATTTCTCCCCACATTCAGATAACCACGATGACCTGATATTGATATAGCTCCTTCACTATCGGAGCGATATCATGACACGCGAAGACAA